>DATESP010000070.1:0-3221 GCA_035270645.1 Mobilitalea sp.
TCTCATCTTTGACATAGAAAGAATCATACGTCTCAAATGTTGCATTACCCTGCCGGGCTACATATTCAATCATATTGTAATTGACCAAGCCCTTTGAAGTACTAAGCTCAAGCCTGATTCCCTGCTTTTCACCGTATACTGTGTCCTCCCATACATAGACGCCGTCCCATGAGGTGGCAGATGTAACTTTAGCTGATTTTACAGCAGAGTATCCCCCATAATACTGCTTTCCATCAACTTCCTTATATGCCCTGACCTTGAAATAATACATTCCGTTTGAAAGCTTATCAGTTGTGTATGACTTTTTGTTTGCTCCCTTTACTGTTGCAATTTCCGTATAAGTACCCTTCTTTGTCTCGGAGTAATAAATCTTATATCCTGCAACACCTGATACCTTGTTCCACTTAAGTGCTATCTTGTTTTCGGAAACCTTTGCAGAAGACAGTTTAACCTTTGCCGGTGCCTTTACTTTCTTCTCTGTATCCGATGATTCTTTGTTTTCCTTCTCTGTATCACCCTTAACTACATTTCCGTTAACAGCAGCAAAATTATTCTCCTGAGAATCACCAAGTACTCCTGTGATAAGACTGTAGCTGCTTACCTTTGTCAAATCGACATCATACTTATCTGTAAATGAAAATTTATAGCACAGCCTTTTATCAGCATATGATACCTCTACATTGCAATCCAGCAGTTCACTTGCTGAATTTTCCTCCGAATTATAGGATACACAGTTCGCTTTCATTGCAGTAATTGGAAATGTAAATTTTCCTGTTCTCTCTGCATGATCCATCAGTTCCCTCGCTTTAATATCCATGCAAACACCGTAATCTCCGAACAGAATGTCAAAATAATACGGGCAGTTGCCGCCTTCATAGCCATCATACTTGTATTCAAGTATTTCAGGAATATCGATTCCCGATATATATGCGGTACCGCTTTTCTCATCTGTTACGGTTACCTCAAGCACTGGTTTGTCGGAAGCTGCCTTTGCTGTTGCATTATTGATTGGAAGAATCATCCCCATTACCAATGCCACTACCAGAACCACCATCATTGCAAATCTCTTTTTCATTTCTTAAATTCTCCTTTTATTTTTAATTGATTATTCCTTCCCTATCCTTACATAACGTGCCGCTTTAAACGCATCCACATCAACCTTTTCTGCCGTAGCCTCGCTGCTTCCTGCGAATATACTGTTGCCATTTCCGATTACAAGCTCAGGTGTAATTGGTTTTTTAGTACTCACACCTCCCTCATAGCTATATTCTGTTCCTTCAAATGCAGATGCATAATCCTCGTCTCCTGTCGCCTCTGCGATAAAGGTTCCGTCAATCGTCAGCTTACGGCTGTAGCTTGGACTACTCTGTACTGTTCCATACCTTTTCCCGAAGGCTTTAAGCGTACAGTTTTGTCCGACTGTAATGTCCATATTGCTGCATTCAATTCCTTCCTTACGTCCACTTGCGGTTATTGTACAGTTTCCCTTCAGGATAAGCGGATTGCTGTCGATTCTTAGACCTATTCTGTCACAATCTTCAAAACCCTCTTTATAATTAAAGCCAACAGGGGCACTGAAATCAACCGATCCATCTCCGGCAAAGGTTACATTCACCTTATCTACACCATCCCTGTTACTGAACCAGCCTATCTGGCGGCTGTGATAACTTCCGTCTGCCAGATCATTACAGATTACGCTATCCCCGATAAGGTTAACAGTCATGTCACATGAAGTTTCTGTTTCAATATGTTTAAGCTTTGCATTATTTAATGTCAATGTACAGGTTGTACAGTCAAAGCTCCAGCCATCGCCCTTAAATACATCAGTTACCGGATAAGTGTCTGTCGTCCATTTCCTGTCGTCATTTCTTCCAACTATTTTATTTAGATAATACGCATTTGACTTGTTATACCTTATTATTATCTGGTAAATCGTATCACCCTCTTGAATCTCGACACTATCATACTTCTTCATAATTGTCTTGTCCCACATAAGCGGGTCATTATTGGTACGGGTAGTTCGCTTATACTCGCCGCCATAGTTACCCTTTATTTCAATTTTTTCGTAATTGTCCATAAAGCAGGCTTCCATGTAGCCCCCCTTCTCAGTTTCAGTAATCCACATATCACCTTCAAACCGCGAGTTCACCAGTTTGATTTTCTCGCCAAAGATTATTAACTCGGTTGGTATCCCGTTCTTATCAACCTTCGATATCGTCAGGTCATAGTCTCCTTCATAAACAACGCCTACATAGCGGTATTTTGAATTGGCTACTGTTGCAGCCGCTTTTACAGTCACCTTACAGGTAAGCTTGCTCTTTTTGCCTGATTTCGCTGTCACTGTTGCCGTAATTGTTGCACTCCCGGTCTTCTTTGCCGTAACCTTTCCCTTAGCGGAAACTGTTGCGACATTTTTGTCCGAGATTGACCACTTGACTGTCGAACCTGACGCAAGGTTATTTACCGTGAGCTTCTTTGTCTTTCCTACCTCCATCGTTATCTTCGTAGTACTCAACTTCATAGAGGCAGCTTCAACCTTCAAGCTTTTTATTGGAAGCATAAGTTCCAGTACAAGTGCTGCTAACATTATTACCATTACGATTATTTTCTTCTTCATAATAATCACCATGCCCTTTCCAAAGTCTGCGACTCATATTTTGGCCGCTTCTGCTTGCTATTTTTATATATCAAACTCATCATATCACTCATCATAGTACAACTTCTTTTCCTTCAGTTTCATTTGTATTTATAGTATACTGTGTCATTAAACACCGGTAAATAAAGTTCGTCATCATAGGAATACATCGTCAAGGTAAACTCATCGTCTCCCATATCTGCATAATAAGTAAATATATCTGAACCCATCTCGCCATATTCCATAGGAGTAATGAACTGGTATTGGAAGGTACGTGTATACTCGACTTCATCTACCATCCATGTAAATACATCTTCATTTTTCATACAAGGCCAGTCGCAGTTCCACGTTCTGTTCCCTTTCAAGTCATATTCAACGAATTGAATTAGATAATCCGGATTCTCCGGTTGCTGTATAACACTAAGATAGCTGCTGTCATTCTTATACCAGTTCCGCGTAGTGGGCATTGATTGTAATACCCGACCTATTGCTCCGTGTGAATTACCGCTAATGAGTCTAACTCCATAAAAATATCCTTTTCCAGCTGCTCCTTGATCTATGTAACCGTCGCTTAGAAATCCATAAT
>DATESP010000071.1:0-10473 GCA_035270645.1 Mobilitalea sp.
TGCGAGTCGCTTCATAGGAGTCGCAGTAAAATAATGAATATATAGGAAGAGCAATAGCAAAAGTGGAAAGAAGACAAGAAAACAGATATTAATTACATCAAAATAAACAAGAGCTTGATTTTCTATGTCAGTTATAGGGGAATGGAGTACAATATAACCCCGTAGTTGAAAATTAGAATTTACCGGGTTGATATAGCTTAGCATGGGCTCATTAAATATACCTTTCAGCTTGGTATCATAAGACACCTGATTGCCATCTAGAAATGATGCGTCAATTTCATTTAGGTTAAGGGAAGAAGCGTTCCTGTTAGAAGCAGAGTCAATTAGGATTTCACCATCTTTGTTTACAATCCAGACACGGATATTTAAATAAGTATCAATCGGCTTGAATTGTGTAGCCAGACGGTCAAGGGTCAGACCCTCGTCAATAAAATCCCCCTGATACTCAGATTCAATAAGTACTGCTTCTTTCATAAGCAAATCAATCTGATCATCTTTAAGACTCTTTTCTAATAGGTGCATACCATATGTATTCAGGAATACAAATACTAATGTAACAGCAATCAGATAACATATAATCAACCTTGACCATAAGGTTTTAATCATTGTATGCACCAGCCTTTCAGACCATGTAGTGTTAATTATTAAGCAAGCTCATTTTCTAGGGATTTTAGATTCAAACTTATATCCGATACCCCATACTGTAGAGAGGCTCCATTGACTGTGGTCCTTGATCTTCTCACGGAGGCGTTTGATATGAACATCAACTGTTCGGGTATCTCCAAAGTATTCATAACCCCAGATGTGATCGAGTAGCTGCTCTCTTGTAAATACTTGGTTTGGGTTAGAGCCAAGAAAATATAAAAGCTCTAATTCCTTTGGTGGCATTTCAATCGTTTCACCGTAATATTGTACCGAGTAGTTACTGATATTAATCAATAAATCAGGATAGGAGACATATTCTCCGGAGGGCATTATCTCCTCCTCCTCTTTTATAGCTGGTTGGAATCTTCTGAGTACAGCTCGTACCCGTGCTACCAGTTCCTTGGAATCAAAGGGCTTGATTACATAGTCATCTGCTCCTAATTCTAGACCAAGGACCTTATCAAAGATTTCACCCTTGGCAGACAGCATGATAATAGGAACCGCAGAGGTCTTGCGAATCTCTCTGCAAACCTCATAACCATCGATTCCGGGGAGCATAAGATCCAGCAGAACAAGGTTAGGCTGATAGGTTCCAAACTGCTCAATTGCTTCCTCACCGTCATGAACGATTAAAGTATCATAGCACTCTTTCGTAAGATATAAGGATATTAATTCAGCAATATTGGCATCATCATCAACAATTAGTATTTTTTGTTTTGCAATCATGTTTACTCCTTCTTGTTCATCAGAATTCTACAATGGTTACTCCATGGTCACCCTCACCAAAGCCACCGACTCTATAGGATTTAACATATTTCGTTTTCTTGAGATGAGCATGGACGGCATTTTTAAGGGCTCCGGTACCTCTGCCATGTATGATGGTTACCTTGGGAAGGTGCGATAGATACGCGTCATCCAGATATTTGTCCAGATCGGCAATCGCCTCAACTACGGTCTTCCCGATTAGATTAATCTCGGGGTGTATGGTTGCAGATTTAGACATTTTAATCTTACTGCTTTGAGTTTTGCTAAAGTTCGGTCCCTTTATAACTTCCTCATCTACTAGTTCCAGATCTAGGATATTGACCTGTGAGCGTAGAATACCCATCTGGACAAATAGATCCCCCTTAGCATTCGGAAGAGTATTAACGGTACCCTTAAGGCCTAGGGTAAGGACGTTGACAGTATCTCCGATTCTTAAATTTTTAGAGTTTGCTTTCTTACCCTTGCTGTTACGGTTTTTTTGAAGAGGAGCTTCACTATCACTTAATTTATCTCTTAAGCTACCGCGCTCTGCCTCCATATCCTTGATGTTACCACCTTCCTGAAGCCAGCGGTTATATTTGCGGATACTCTCATCAGCATAGGCTTTCGCCTCTTGAAGTACTGATGCCGCCTGTTCCTTGGCCTCTCTCAATAATCTATCGCGGCTTGCATCAAGGGAATCATTCTTCTTAGCTAGACCTTTTTTAAGCTGTTCAATCTCTTCTTTATATCTTGTGATCTCATCCTGCTCTTTTTCAATCGTAAGGCGATTCTCTTCCAAATCACTGATTAGATCTTCAAAGCTCTTATCCTGAGTTCCAAGCAGTTCCTTAGCATCTTCAATAATAAAATCAGGGAGTCCAAGCTTGGAGGAGATTGCAAAAGCATTGCTCTTGCCAGGAATTCCGATAAGTAATCGATAGGTAGGGCGTAGGGTCTCTACATTAAATTCACAGGAAGCATTGATTACACCCGGTGTAGAGAGTGCGTAAATCTTAAGCTCCGCATAATGAGTGGTAGCTAGGGTACGGATATTCCTCTTATGCAGATAAGTGAGTATGGATATACCTAAGGCGGCTCCTTCGGTCGGATCAGTACCTGCTCCGAGCTCATCAAATAATACTAGTGATTTCTCATCCGCCTTATCAATAATAGATACAATATTCGTCATATGGGATGAGAACGTACTGAGGCTCTGTTCGATACTCTGTTCATCACCTATGTCCGCATATACCTCTTCAAATACAGCTAGCTCAGAATTGTCATAAGCCGGGATATGAAGGCCTGCCTGTCCCATAAGAGTGAGCAGACCAATCGTTTTTAAGGAAACGGTCTTACCACCAGTATTCGGGCCTGTTATTATTAACATGCTAAAATCCTTACCGATCATTATATCAATCGGAACGACCTTCTTCGCATCAATCAATGGATGGCGGGCTTTCTTAATATTTAAAATACCTTTATCGTTAAAGAGTGGTTCGGTACACTTCATCTGCTTTGAGAGGGTTGCCCTAGCAAAGATAAAGTCAAGCTCGGACAAAGTGTTGAAATCAAATTCCAAGTTCTCGGCATGTTCTGCAGCTAAACCGGACAGCTCAGCCAGAACCTTCTCAATCTCAGCTTGCTCTTTAACAGCAAGCTCCTTCAGCTCATTATTAAGACGTACCACTGACATGGGTTCAACAAATAGAGTCGAACCAGTAGAGGATTGGTCATGAATCATCCCTTGGAATTGATTCTTATATTCGGAACGGATTGGAAGGCAGTATCTGCCGTTTCTCATCGTAATTATATTCTCCTGTAGCATGGTCCGTGAAGAATTAAGTATTGAAGAAAGCTCTCCGTGAATCTTATCATTTGTGTTTCTGATAGCGCGACGCACACTTTTTAATTCGGGACTTGCATCATCCGCAATCTCTTCCTCGCTAATAATACATCGTTTAATCTCATTGTTTAGAGGGGTCAGAGGTTCCAGGCCTGCAAAATATTCAGTAAGGGAATCGACCTCCTGATCGTCACCTTCCTTACCAGTATATTCACCATAAGCCTTGAGCCGAAGAGTTGCATCTAGGTCAGAGCTGATATGGAGAAGCTCTCCTGCACCAAGATTGGAGCCAATCTTCAATCTCATAATGGAGGGTCTAATATCATGGATTCCACTAAAGGATACACTTCCTTTACGTAATAGTCGTGATAGTGCATCTGAAGTCTCCTTCTGGAGATGCATGATTTCAGTGAGTTGACTACCCGGCAGCAGGTGGGCACAAAGCTCCTTACCAGTAGAGGTTCCTGCCAAGCTACTTAATTTAGCTATTATTTTATTGTATTCTAAGGTTCTTAATGCCTTCTCGTTCATATTATAACCAAGCCTTTCTTTGTTGCTACAGGTTTATATCTATACATCTATTTTAACTTATCATGCAGAAAAATCAAGTATTCCCCAGTACTTGCACACTGATTTCAGCAGAGCTTGTTCTTGCAATTAAGCTACATACATAGTATATAATGATGAATGAAAAAATACCACCATAATTTGTATTACTACCTTTGCTTTTATCTATATTGATACCTACTGGACAAGATAATATTGAAAATTAATATAAAGTAGAGTATTATAATTAAGAACATGTAGTGTACGTAGCGAAGCAAAGTGCGGAATACGAATATCTTGGGTATTCCTTAAAAAAAATTTATATCAATTTGGCACTGTGAGAAGAGTATCCTTGTTTACAATTAATTCATAATGTGTTCATAATGGCATGATAAAATAGGTACAATGTATCATATCTTTTCGAATCAATAGGAATGTTTAAATCGTCATATATAATGTTATGATAGAAGTTTCAAGTTTCTATAAGGAGAAGAAAATGTCTGGGGAAGATAAAGACAAAACAGAATTTGAGTTTATCAAAGAACAAGTGATCCAAAAGAAACGTAAGAAATCCAGAAAGTGGATAATTACATTTTGCATGACGACGATCATGGCAGTGATATTCGGATTAGTAGCTGCCGCTACTTTTTGTGTTGCTGAACCAAGATTCTATCGATATCTGCGTAAAGACGAAGAGGTAAAAAAGCCGATTACATTTCCAACAAATTACCCAGAGGATGAGGATGGTGTAGAGGTTACCGGTACCCCAGCGGTTGATGAGGGTACAGCTACTCAAGGAGCCAATTCAGAGGGGAATACGGAAGTAGACGCCATCGATGTAAGTAACCCATTAAGCGGACAGGCTGACCCCGAGGTTAAGCAGCAATCAGAAGATAAGATTATCATGAGTAGGATAGAAGCAAATATTGATGATTATATTAGTATGTCGGATGATATCAGGACCGTAGCATATAGCGCAAATAAATCCATATTAAAAGTATCTAGTATAATAAAGGGAACAGATTTATTTGGTGATTCCTCGAATACGCGTGTCTCTACCGGATTGGTGGTAGGGAATGATGGTGTTAACCTATTAATATTAGTCAGTTTAGATCGTGTTGTGAATGCAAGCGCTATGAAGGTTGAAATAACCGAGGGCTTAAGTGTAGATGCTAAGCTTCAGGATTATGAAACTGAATTAAACCTTGCTATAATTACTGTCAGTTTAGAGGATATTCCACCACTTTCTTTGAGTAATAATATTAAACTGGCTAACCTAGGTGAATCCTATACCATTACTATAGGAAGTCCGATTATAGCAGTGGGGAATCCAAATGGTTATCCTGGTTCCATAGAGCTTGGGATAGTTAACAGCCGTGGAAGCAATGCCAGTATTACGGATAATAAATTGGATCTATTTAACACCAGCATAACAGATAATGCGAATAGTGACGGTGTTATCTATAACCTTAAGGGAGAAGTCATAGGTATAATTACCCGTACCTTTAAGGAGGGCTTGAATAAAAATTTGAATACGATAGTAGGTATCAGTAAGATAAAGTCTATTATCGAAGATATGGCCAACCATCAGGCTAGAATTTATTGTGGGGTATTCGCCCAGGATATGACTGAAGAAGCAAGGAAAGACCATGAAGTATTGAATGGTATTTATGTAAATGAAGTCCTGCCGAATTCACCTGCATTTAAGGCAGGAATTAAGGGTGGCGACATCATTATACATGTTGAAGATAAGACCATAATGAATACGAATAGTTTCTATAGAATAATATCAGACTACGAGGTCGGCGATGAGATTAAGCTAATGATAAAGAGAACTACCGGCACGACTAATAAGGAAATGGAAATCATGGTTACTCTCATGGAGAAGGAACAATAAATTAATGTGTAGGGAATTTAGAAATACACTAATAGAATAAAATGGCAGGGGTGTACTGAGGATTAATACTTTCAGTACACCCTTATTTTAATTTGTGCTTTATATATCCTTAGGGGTAGGGTATAATAAAATAGAGTTTCGCTTACGAAATTCTTAGTAAGAACCTGTGAAACTCGTGCAAGGGTGCTCGTTCCTTGTTTCTTTCAGATATTTGAGATAGTAAAAACATAGACTGGACACATAGAATTTTGGCGTGCGTGTAAGTCGCAGGCATTACACTGGTATAGAAAGGTTAGGATGGTATGAAGTATATTCAGGAGTTAAGAGAAGGCGATGTAATTAAGAATGAGATTTATCTCTGTAAAACTAAACAGACATTGACAGGAAAGAGCGGTAAGAATTACGTCTCATTAATGCTGCAAGATAAGACAGGTACGATAGATGCGAAGATTTGGGATTTTAATAATGAGATAGAGCAGTATGATGCAATGGATTTTGTACACATTGACGCGAGGGTTACCAGCTTCCAGGATTCCCTACAGCTAAATGTCAGCAGGATATATAGGGGTCGTGAAGGAGAATATTATCCTGAGGATTATTTCCCTGTATCCATTAAGAATATTGAGGAAATGTATCGCGAGATTAAGGATTTTATCGCTTCTATAAGAGAACCGAACTTAAAAGCGCTGTTAGAGCATTTTTTTATTCAGGACTTAGAATTTGTAAAGGAATTTAAAAACCATTCAGCTGCAAAAACTATACATCATAGCTTTGTCGGAGGGTTGCTGGAGCATACTTTAAGCGTTGCGAAGCTTTGCGAGTATTATGCAGGAAGCTATCCGATAATTAACCGTGATATATTGATAACTGCAGCATTATTTCATGACATGGGTAAGATGTATGAGCTATCCAACTTCCCAGCAAACGATTATACCGAAGAAGGCCAGCTTCTGGGACATATCTTTATAGGAACAAATAAAATTGACCACTACATCAAAACAATTAGTAAATTTCCAGCAAAGCTCGCAAATGAGCTGTTGCATTGTATCTTATCACATCATGGAGAGCTAGAGTATGGCTCACCGAAGAAGCCGGCTACGATAGAGGCTATGGCACTATATTTCGCAGATAATGCGGATGCTAAGCTTCAGACCATGACCGAGTTATTAAATAACGGTGACCCTAAGGTAGAATGGATGGGTTATCAGAGGTTATTTGAATCTAACATCATGAGAAGTACGAAGAGCACAAACTAAATCAATGGGTAAGCATGGATGCTAGGGCTAGAATATATATTTGGAATTACGACCATTACTTAGAAATAGCGGAGAACGACATGGATAAGATAGTGAAGAAGAACGACCAGGTGGTTGTTAATATAGAAGACATCGGTTCGGACGGAGAGGGTGTCGGGAAATATAATGGCTATACCCTCTTTATTAAGGACACAGTGGTAGGGGATAAAGCACTTGTAAATGTAATGAAGACCGGCAAAACGTACGGCTATGCCAGACTAGTCAAATTACTAGAACCTTCAAGCTCCAGAGTAGTGCCAATATGCCCTATCGCAGACAAATGCGGAGGCTGTCAGCTGATGCAGCTGGATTATGCGAAGCAATTGGAATATAAGGAGAATAAGGTTAGAAACTGTCTGAGCAGAATTGGTGGCTTTCATGATTTTGTGATGGAGCCAATCTGTGGGATGGAGGAACCTTATTACTATCGTAATAAATCACAGTTCCCGGTTGGAAGGAATAAGGATGGAAGTATTGCCATCGGATTCTATGCGGGAAGGACTCATTCCATCGTAGATACAAAGCATTGCTTTATAGGAGCCAGAGTAAACGTAGAGATAATAGAATTTCTGCGTACTTTTATTGAGCAGTATTATATTGAACCCTATGAGGAGGAGACAGGTAAGGGCTTACTTCGTCACATCCTGACTAGGGTGGGTTTTCAAACCGGAGAGATTATGGTATGCCTCGTTATAAATGCTAGGGAGATTCCACATAAAACAGAGCTTGTCGAAGGACTCAGTGCAATCACCGGTATGAAGAGCATCTGCCTCAATATCAACACCTCAAAAACCAATGTCATCCTGGGAGATAAGATTATTCCAATCTGGGGAGAGCCTTATATTACAGACTTCATTGGAGCAGTCAAATATCAGATATCCCCACTCTCATTCTATCAGGTGAATCCTGAACAGACGAAGAAGCTCTATGACATAGCACTGGAATACGCCGATCTTCATGGAGAAGAGTCAGTATGGGATCTATACTGCGGAATAGGAACGATATCCTTATTCTTAGCAGGTAAGGTAAGAAAGGTCTATGGTGTTGAGATCATACCTCAGGCAATTGAGGATGCTAAGAAGAATGCCGAGCTCAATGGAATAACAAATGCAGAGTTCTTCGTGGGAGCCGCTGAAGAAATACTGCCGAAGAAATATAAAGAAGAGAATATCTATGCCGATGTAATTGTCGTAGATCCACCAAGAAAGGGCTGCGACCAAAGCCTTCTGGATACGATTCTTGCCATGGCACCTAAAAGAATTGTCTATGTATCCTGTGACCCTGCAACACTGGCCAGAGATCTGAAGCTTCTCTGCGAGAAGGATTATGAACTGGTGAAGGTGAGAGCAGTGGACCAGTTTGGACATAGTGTGCATGTGGAGACGGTTGTTCTTTTGTCCCAACAAAAACCTGTTGTGATACAATAAATAATGAAATAAACTAATAAATAATGAAATCGTACAATAAATAGTGAAATAGGATAAAATTGTATTGACATACCCCCTTGAGATTGTTTGCAATTTGTGCAAGTGATTTGAGGGGGATTTTTATGTCTAGACGAAAAATAATTTAATGAAACGAAAATTGCTAAATGGATTAAGAAAGGCCAAGGAGAAAATTGAATATAGGGTAAGAGTAGATCAAATGTACAAACATGCTGTTAACCATATAATGAGAAAGCCAAAAGCATAAGAAGTTAATACCGATGTGTGGTAATAAGATTTACTGCTACGCTATTTTACGCTGCCAAGAGGCTGAGCCTGAATTCTACAGGACTCATCCATACTAGTTTTTCTTTGATTCGTTTTTCATTAGTAAAACATAAAGTTAATACTTATAACAAAATATTTGATTCTTGAAATAGGATGCGAAACCATATAGAAAATACATTGTGTTTTATGTATAAGGATTGATAAACCCACAAAAAAATGGAGTGGTGTAAAGTTTACAGTAGTATTAATTGCATTGGTTGATATAAAGTATGTAATGGGATATAATGGATAATTATATCATAAGTGGGGTTATACAATGAATTATCAGAACTTAGAAAACTGGCTTTTTCAAAAGGGTAATGCTGTGGTTCGGTATAGAATTGTGAATGAAATCTGTAAGAATAATATATTGGCAAATATTTCTGAATTAAAGGAAGAATTATTAGCTAGTAATGAAGTCAAAACATGGCTTTCTTATTTCAATCCAAGTGAAGTGGATTTAAAAAATTATCATGGGAGCATTAATACATGTTTTGAAAACTACATGAATAAGCTTGTTAATCTAGGATTACATGCAGGTATAAAGGAGCTTGATGAAAAGACATTGCCTCTTCGCAGTTGGTTTACAAATATGACTCAGAAGAATGAGGACAAATGGGATACCTTTGCTATGATTATTTTTGCAGCCTCCTTTTTACGGGCAGGATACAGAGATGAAGCAATTATTACTTTCCTTAATAAGCGATTGCCTTTTGTTTATGATTTTACAAAATTGTCTTGCTATGATTTATATGATAGTACCGAAAATTATAAAGGAATTCCATTAGCTTTTAAAGAAAAACCGATTATAAAGCCAAATTTATATAACAACGGGATGTATAGATACCCATTAATATTTGACATATATGGATTTGCATCTATGATGGATTCATGCAATAGTAATGATGTGGATAAAATTACAAATATTATTGATTATATTCTTAGCAAGGAATATCAAGCATTACCAAGTGGATATGGAATACTTGCTGCTCCGGGAGGTAAATACTATAATATGGGGTGGGATGTAAAACTTCCGTGTTTTAATACTTTATTTACTGAATCTGATAAATGTGGGGCTCTTCTATTACAGCGGCTGGAACTTATGGCGCATTTTAATAATGCAGTTAAATCCCAATGGTTTGTTTCTGCTGTAAGCTATTTGGAAACATTTAAAACAGTAGATGGTACATATATATTACCTAAACAATTTCTGATAGAAAAAGAAGGGTATTGGGTATCAGGGATGCATATGGGATTAGGAGAAAATCGAAAACAACGATTAGCAAATGAAATTGAGTCTACTTTTTGGATTCTTAAGATAAAAAATATAGCTGGGATATAAATTAATAAAGTATAAATTGATTTTGGGATTAATATCACGCACGTGGAGACGCTTTTCGCCAATCGATCCAACTATTATGCTCTGATTATTTATATTTTCTTCAAAAAACCTCTTGACTACGACGTTGCGTCGTACTATATCATGAATGCAATAAACTATGATAGGAGTTGTAAAAATGGGTGAACTGATTAAAATTCATGAGGTATCGTTAAAGTATGATATTTCTGCAAGGGCTTTGAAATATTATGAGGATATGGGACTTATTCAAAGCACGAAAAATAAGCATTATGCGAAACAGACAATTCTAATTTTACAAACAACAATATCAAGTCTTAGGGGTAAGCCTTTTCACCAATTATTTAAACTATTTGGTTAAAGGCTTACTTTTTTGGCATTATAGTGTAGGT
>DATESP010000072.1:0-26878 GCA_035270645.1 Mobilitalea sp.
TTCTCCTCTTCGTTAACATTAAGCTTTGCTAATGCTGCAACATATTTTATGGTTTCCTCTGTAATCGTCATATTTAACCTCATTCCTGCGCATGTTTTCGGCACATTTAAGTTTTCGCCCATTATTTATCTAATAATTATATCACTTAATCTTATACTTGCCTGTTAAAGCTATATCAATCGATGAGTAACATATCTTACTTTATAACTGCTCAGTACTTTCACAGTTACATTTGCACACAAAACGGATAAAACACATCCAATACATCCATTTTGACGATAGCTCACTCGAATTCATTGCGTGATTCTCGGGTTTCTTCGTGCCTGCCACTAATTTAACCTTTTTATCTTTTTAACCTTTTTATCTTTTTATGGTTTTATGGTTCAAGTCTTGTCAGATCTCTCGGAAACAATGTAGTCTCTCTAACATTTAGCTCATCTAAGAGCTTCATGGTCAAGCGTTCCAAGCCAATTCCGAGGCCTCCATGTGGTGGCATTCCATGTTTATGAATCATCAAGAAATTTGTAAAATCCTCAGGATCCATGCCCCTCAGCTTCATCTTTTCCACCTGTTCCTCGTAATCATGAATTCTCTGTCCTCCAGTAGTAATCTCCATTCCCTTATACAACAAATCAAAGCTTAAGGTAAATTTCAAATCGGTGGGATCATCCATAGCATAAAACGGTCTTTTCTTCGAAGGGTAATGGGTTACAAATACGAAGTCACTATCATACTCCTCTTTACAATAACGACCAATCAAGACTTCTTCCTCAGGTTCTAAGTCGTAAGGGTTCCTTATTTTACGATCATATTTCTCAGCTACCCTTAATTTTGCTTCATCAAAACGTATTGCAGGAATTCTACCAACTTCAGGTAAAGTTATTTCAAGAATCATTAATTCTTTCTCATATTTATCTCTTAGTAGGGTAAATATGTGTCTTAGCAGCTCTGCTTCCATATCCATAATGTCCTCAAAGCCATTGATATATCCCATCTCAAAGTCTAGGCTGGTATATTCGTTCAGATGCCTGGTCGTGTTGTGCTTCTCCGCACGAAACACCGGTGCCGCTTCAAATACCCTGTCATATACTCCTACCATGGTCTGCTTATAAAATTGCGGGCTCTGTGCCAGAAAAGCTTTTCTTCCGAAATAGTCTAGTTTAAATACATTGGCTCCCCCCTCCGCGTTGCCTGCTACCAGCTTGGGTGTCCGTATTTCCGTAAAGTCCTGAGAATATAGAAAATCGCGGAAGCCTCTCACAATACCCTCCTGCAGCTTAAATATTGCTCTTTCCCTAATATTTCTTAAGGCTATCGGACGATAAGTAAGCTTCGTTTCTAAGGAGGTCTTCATCTTCCACTTGGAGATAGGAATCGGTGCCGTTGTTCCTTCCTTCGGAGAGGATAGAACTTCTATAGTCTTCAGCCTGAGTTCAAAACCCTCCGGTGCTCTTTCTTCCTTGTGTATGCTTCCCTCAGCTACCACGGTCATACCTTCCCTTAAATCCTTAAGCAGGCAGCCGGTTACATCCTTCTCATAGAGACATTGAAGGAGACCTCCTCTTTTTCTCAATACCACAAATGCGAAATCGCCAAGATCTCTAATGATATGAATCGCTCCGTTAACCTTAATGCTACCCCCCAATCCATTTTCTAGGATATCACTGATTTCTAAAGTGTCCTGTTTTCTTACGCCTGTAATATAGTCCATATTACTTCCTCCTTTCTGGTTGATAGTTCTTTGTCAATAATATATAAAAGAGTTTTGTTGTAAAATAAAAACAAAAAAGCCCCGAAGAACTTGAATATAACTTCAAATTCTTCGGGACGAGATTGATCAGCTCTGACAGCTTATTCACTGCCATAAACGAATTCCCGCGGTACCACCCGCATTGAGAGCATTGCTCTCCGCTTTCCTGCACATAACGTGTGCCACGCGTAGACCTACTATTAGTTCAATCCACGAGCTCCAGAGTGTTCCGTATACTACATATCACCTTAGGTGTGCTCTCAGTCGGTGGCTCACCATTCCTGTCTTTAGATTTTTCAGTAGCATAAAGTCTCCTTCATTGCCGATATCATTATTTAGCTGTATGCTAATAATATTTGACAATAAGCCAATTACTCCATAATTTTTAGAAAAAACAAAGGTATGGCTTAAATTTGTACCCAACACCTTTGTTGTTGACTTATATTATCATAGATTATTTCTGATTGCAAGCACAAATAATATTTAAGTCACTTACTCACAACTGAAGTGTTACTGTTCACTCGTACCTCGTTCACAGCAACAATTATGCACACAAAGTGCAAAAAGAGCACTTTGGCGCATGAAGTTCTCGGGTTTTACTTGCGTAAAACACCTCGCGCTGACTAACGAGTGAACAGTAACACTGAAGTCACAAGAATACGTAGCTTAATTATTTAAAGTCTTCCGGATAATTTGGAAATAGATATCTATAATAATCCTTCTTTACGATGCTTTTTGATACATTGAATTTATTCTGAATTATCTTATTGATATTCTTAACATAGTTCTCTGGAAGCTCCCCTTCATTCAAATAAATCACTTCACCTGTTTCCGAGTTATACATTACCTTATCAGTTATAAAGCTCCGGTTATTAAGGATTACTAAGGGCTCTGCCTCCGATAGGATATCCTGTCCCATCAAAAGTCTGGAATCGTATTGTATGCCGAATAGATTTGACAGTGTCGGTAGGATGTCAAGGCTAGAAGAGGGCTTATCTATAATAATGCTATCCTCCATGGCTGGATTCCAAAGAATAAAATGATTTCGGTAAATTTCAAAGTTTGGTTCAACTACGTGACCTGCCAGTTCATCCAGCTTTTCTTTTTCCCATCCATAGGGATAGTGATCTGCACTGAGGGCTATTACGGTACGGTCAGCGACCCCCGCCTCCTCTAGCTTAAGAAGCAGTTGTTCCAAAGCCCTATCCAACTCAATCTGACAAGCTATGTAGGCTCTGCAATCTGAGGAATAAGGTAGATCCTTAACCAATTCTTTATTCTTACTAGCCATACTATTGCCAGTAAAAGTATAATTCATATGCCCGCTAACAGTCAGATAGTATATGTGGAATTGATCCTCCCCTATAAATTCATCTACAGTATGGTTAATCATCTCTAGATCGGAGCCTGGCCATACATCTGAGTCAAGAACTAATCCATTTCCTTTTCCCGTAAAAATATAACCCAGATTTGGATGGGTCTCGTTCCTCTGATAATAGGTATAGGTATGGTTATGATAAGCTTTGCTTTCTATCCCAAGTAAGTTAAACTGGTGGCCCAGAGCAAAAGGCATGAGGTTATCTCTGGATTTGAACATGCTTCTAGTTCCGACCGGAATCAAGCCGGTCATTGCAGCATATTCTCCATCACTGGTACTCGTCTGCCACAGTGCTGTATAGAAATTATTGAAAATAAACCCTTCATGGGCCAATTTATATAGTGTAGGTGTTACTTCCTCATGTATCGCATAAGGTGAAAATCCTTCCGCTGTAATCATAATAAGGTTATAACCCTCAAACATCCCAGTATATTCATTTTTATTCGTAGGAGTAACAGAGCCAAAATAATTATGCAGAGTCTCGATTGTCTCATCCTTCTCTGCCTCTGCAAGTGCCATAAAATCAATGTCTAGAATATTCGGAGATTTGTCCACAGGAGTCGGTGTGGGCAATGGAATTGGTGTGGGCAATAGACTTGGCGTCTGTGAAGACTCCTGTACAAATTCAATTGAAGACCCTGAAGCTGGAGTCCCAAAGGGCTGCGGAGCCGTAGTAGGAACCGTTTTCGCTATAGGCGTTACAACAGGCTCCTCTAGAGTATCCCAGGAAATCGCACTAATGTCAGCGAGAACAAGTTCATCCTCACCCTTAATCAGCTTTGCTACATCAAAGCGCGTTAATGTAACTACACCAAGCTGTTTTCCACACAGTTCGGGGACCTTGGTATGATGATAAAGATTATAGGGGGAATAGTCTTCCTTTCCAAAGAAAAGGAGTGTAATTAATGCTATAATATGCATCACAATTAAGCCCGCCAATATCATACCCTGTTGCCTAATCATTCTCCTCTCGCAGGTAAAAACCTTATGTATTAAAAAACCTAAGACCGGTAATGGTATCAAGACTAATAACAATCCTAATATATTCGCAGATATTGCCTCAAATACATCTGAAGTAAACTCATTAACAGCATCCCCTGCCATACCTAGCGATTGAAAAGAGAAAAACAATTTAAATACATAAAAGTAAACTAACTGGAGGCCAAAGACTAAACAACTTAGGCCAGTAAAAATCCACATAATAAACTGGTTTATCCTTTTGCTAAATAAGCCCGAGAACAGACTAATTACTAACCCAAATGGTATAGCAAATAGTATCGGATACATAATCTTTAAATCTATCGATCTATATACCATTAAATGAAATACTACCTCAAGATATATAATAACTGATACAAAGAAAATAACCGGAGCAAGAGTTTTCAGATGTTGCCTAACACTTCTCTGAACCATATTCCTACTCTCTGTGGCTTCACTCACATCTACCTTATTCTCTGTATCTTCACCAGATACAGTCTGGCTCTCTGTGGCTTCACTTACATCTACCTTATTCTCTGTATCTTTACCAGATACAGCCTGGCTTTCTGTAGTTTCACTTACATCTGCCTTATTCTCTATATCTTCACCAGATACAGTCTGGCTCTCTGTGGCTTCACTTGCAACTGCCTCATTTCCTTCTACCGATATGCTCTCAGTTCCTTTGTCTCTCTCAAGTCCACTATTATCCTTTTTATCATTCTCAGGCTCCATCGTTTCTGCTCCCTATCTCCGTACAAATTTAATTACTCCCTTACCGTCGTAACTTCTAATTTCCGCTATTGCACCGTTTATTATAGATAATTGAGGTGGCTTATGTCCGATGTCTGCTTCCAGAATGATCGGCAGCTTCAATTCATTAAGTACCGATAATACTGCTTCCCTATAATCAGTGTCTGTATCCGTGTGATACATAGCGGGTCTTCCGAATATGAAGCCTGATGCATGTTCAAACCATCCCGCTTCCCTAAGCTGCCACAGTCCCCTGGTTAATGCCTCACTACCAAGGTCGAAGCTCTCAAGGTACCATAGAATCTTATCCTTACGATATCTATCTATAAATTCCTTGGTTTTATCATATCTGGTTCCGACTAGATTAAGAAGTACATCCAGACAGCCACCGAGCATCCGTCCCCTCATAACAATCTCGCTACTATTGTCCCAATGCTCAGGATATAGATTAATCCACTTAACCTCTTTTTCCAGTTTAAATTCCTCTAGTCCGGTAATCTTCTCAATATAGCCGTCCTGATAGAGCTCATAGCTGTGTAACTCAACATCCTGTCCCTCTAATATTTTTATATTATCAAATAGAGAATCATGCCAGTTCTGCATACCAAAGCTGCTGAAATTATTGGCATAGACTGTAGCCATATCAAGATTAGTTGTAATTGTAAAGGTCAATCCGGTTGTATCAGAGTATCCCTGCATCCACTTTGGATTCTTACTTAGTACCCTAAAGTCCAAATATGGTAAAAGCTCAAATAGGAAATCTCCTCCACGATCCGCTATTATCACCCGGATCGCAGGATCCTCAAATAGCTGCATTAGCTGCTTTGCCCTAGTCGGACCGTCCGAACTTCTTCCCTTATAGCAGGTGCGAACGTTCTCTGTCTCCGTTACGGGGTATCCCAAATCTGCAAAATGACGTATTCCGCTATCCTGTGCTACCATATCAGCCGCAGTCTCACAACCGGCAGATGTGGCTGTTACACCCACTTTATAGCCTTTCTCTAGCTTCAATGGATATATCATAATTGCAATCCTCCTATATAGATTAATATTAATCTCTTTTTAAATTCAATAATAACTAGTATTTCAGCTGACTAATCTCCTTATTTTGAGAGCTTATCGATAATACTTCTGATTTCTTCCAGCTTCTCATCTACATTGCCTGTCTCTACTGCTTCCCTAACGCAGAAATCTATATGTGCATGTAATACCTCACGATTTACCTTCTTAAGAATCGCTTCTGTAGCCATAATCTGGTTTGAAATGTCGATACAATATCTATCTTCCTCCATCATGTTAAGTATTCCATCTATTTGACCTCTGGCTGTCTTAAGTAAACGGCTTGCCTTTGCTCTGTCTGCTCTCATAATATTATCCTTTCTATTAATCAACTTATATAAGTTCACTCTGTAAGTATATGTTTGAATTGCATTAAGTTCATTATAATTATACCCCCTAGGGGTATCTACTCTTCTATATTATTACATACTGTATTGTATGTCAATCTGTTTATTTGACATACAATATGGAGAAAGTTGCAGCTTCTGATAGAGGGAAATAGGCAGGTGTAATGCTTAGTGGCATAGATTAATCGGAGAAAAATCCGGATAACAAAAACTGCAATAGGGTTAAGCGCCTACTGCAGTCAATTATTCATAACTTATTTACTATAATTTCTTAATTCTATCGATAGCCTCCAAAGTATTTTCATAGGTACCAAATGCGGTAAGCCTAAAATACCCTTCACCACTCGGTCCAAAGCCTGAGCCCGGTGTACCGACCACATTGACCTTATCCAACAGGTAATCGAAGAATTCCCAGCTGGTCATGTTCTTCGGAGTCTCCATCCAGATATAGGGAGCATTAATTCCACCAGATAAATTATAGCCTGCAGCTAGAAGTCCCTCGCGGATTGCTCTAGCATTATTCATATAATAGGCAATCTGTTCGTTGGTTTGTTTCTTACCCTCTGGTGAGTATACTGCAGCACCGGCAACTTGTGTTATATAGGGTGCGCCATTAAATTTAGTTCCATGCCGTCTTGCCCAAAGGCTATTAAGCATTACGTCACCACTCTTTAATTCCTTAGGGATTACAGTAAAACCAAGTCTAGTTCCGGTAAAACCAGCATTCTTGGAAAAGCTTCGAATCTCAATAGCACAGGTCTTAGCTCCGTCACATTCATATATGGTATGGGGAACGTCAGCCTCAGAAATATACGCCTCATAAGCTGCATCATAAATAATAACAGCCCCCACTTTATTAGCATAATCAACCCATTTCTGGAGTTCAGCTTTCGTAATCGTAGAACCAGTCGGATTATTCGGGAAACAGAGATAGATAATATCCGGTTTTTCCACCGGAAGCTCAGGAGCGAAATTATTCTCCTTTTTACAGGGCATATAAATCATGTCGGACCATTTTCCCTGGTCAATAAGATAATCTCCTGCCCTTCCTGCCATTACATTAGAATCTACATATACCGGGTATACTGGGTCGCAGACTGCAATCTTATTATTAACATCAAAAATCTCTTGGATATTACCTGAATCACTCTTTGCACCATCACTAATAAAAATCTCATCGATGGCAATAGTAACACCCCTGGATTTGTAATCGTTCTCGGCAATTGCTTGGCGAAGGAATTCATATCCCAAATCAGGAGCGTATCCCTTAAAGGAATCCCTCTCCTTCATTTCGTCCACAGCGGAATGAAATGCTGTGATGACTGCGGGAGCTAAGGGTAAAGTAACATCACCAATACCCAAACGGATGATTTTTTTATCAGGATTTGAAGTGCTAAATTCCCTGACTTTCTTACCTATCGTTGAGAAGAGATAGCTTCCTGGCAATTTTAAATAATTATCATTAATTTTAAACATTTTTCATACCAAGCCTTTCCGTTATTTATTTATAGTCTCCTTCGAATACTGTTACTGCGGGGCCAGTCATATATACGGTATTTTCATTCTCATCATACCGTATCTTTAGTTTTCCTCCCAGTAAGGAAACTGCAACTTCATTATCTGTATAACCGTTTAGAATACATGCAACTACACTAGCACAGGCACCGGTTCCGCAAGCTAAAGTTTCTCCGCTTCCTCGTTCCCACACACGCATGTTAATCCTGCTTCGATCAACTATTTGAACAAATTCCGTATTGATTCGCTCAGGAAACATTGTGTGATTTTCAAATAATGGCCCAATTGTTAATATTGGAACCGCCATGGTATCCTCTACAAATACAACTGCATGTGGATTACCCATAGAAACACAGGTCATCCGATATTCATCTCCTCCTACAAGTATCGGCTCTCCAATCAGTTGCTCTTTATTTGAAGTTACCGGGATATGAGCCGGCTTTAATATAGGAGAACCCATATTGACAGTTACCATAGTAACCTTGTCATCTTCAATAATCAAATCCAGCTTTTTAATCCCACCCAAGGTCTCAATAGAAAGCTGTTTTTTATCTGTTAATCTGTTATCATAGACATATTTGGCAACACAACGGATACCGTTTCCACACATCTGGGCTCTTGAACCATCATTATTGTACATATCCATGAAAAAATCGGCTTTCGCTGATGATCTTATTAATATTAGGCCATCAGAGCCAATACCAAAATGCCTATCACTAACTTTTCTGGCGGTTTCGGGAATATTGTCTATCAGCTCTTTAGTACAGTCGACATAGACGTAATCGTTACCGCAGCCATGCATTTTCGTAAATTTCAAGAGAAATCTCTCCTTCCATAACGCTATCAATTAATTGTTTACTTTAGATTGCTATTATAGCAAATACTTTCTGTATGGTAAAGACTTCTTTTTATGGATAGAACATCTTCAACACCATCTCTGACATTTCTATTAGATTTGTTCCACTGTCCATGCTGTTTTTTTGTAAATAATGATGTGCTTCCTCCTCACTCATATTATTCCGCTCCGTCAATACAAGCTTTGCTTTCTCGATTAAAAGCCTATCTGCCTCGGATCTAGACTTCGGTTTATCCCTATCTCTTTTCTTTCTCTTCTGGTATCGATAGGTCATCATCTGAAGAGTATTCGTCAAATCCTGGGTTTTAATTGGCATTTGTAAACAGACTATGTTATTATCCTGACAATACTCAAGTTTTTCAGGAGATGCGACTAGAAGCATCTCAAATCCTTTTGGCAGATAATTGTTAAGTTCACTGTAATGCATATCACTAAAACTATATCCGCATACGATAATTCCTTCATCGAGATCATTAGCCAGACTAATGACCTGTGAACCTAAGATGCAGGCTTCTGCAACATTATATCCACTTCGGGCTATAACATTCCTGATATTAACCGCATCCTGCATCTTCGGAAAACCCACTATAATACTAAACAAATCTGTTCACCTCCACTCGGCTAATTGCTTGCAATTTGCTCTGAGATGATCCAAAGTCAAGACTCGGGATATTCGCATTCCGTACTTTACTTCGTTACGTAACACTACATACTCATAGCAACGATATGACTTCGTCATAGTTGCTAAATTCTATAGAGATATTGTTCAATTTCCCATTGGCTAACCTGGGAACGATATATCTCCCATTCTGCTTTTTTTGCTTCAATGTACTTTCTACTAATATGTTCACCCAGCACATTCTTTATAAACTCCGAAGCTTCCATGCATTTTATTGCTTCTATTAAATTTTCAGGAAGACTTTCAACCATCAATTCCGCGCGTTCCTCAGTTGTCAAATGGAAGATATTCTTATCCACACTATCTGGAGGTGTCAGTTTGTTAACAATTCCATCCAAACCAGCTGCTAGACAGACTGCCAATACCAGATAAGGATTTGCCGCAGGATCCGGACATCTCAACTCTATTCTGCTAGAGATTCCCCTGCCTGCCGGTATACGAATAAGCGGGCTACGGTTGGATGCAGACCATGCGATATAGACCGGAGCCTCAAAGTCAGGAACTAGCCTCTTATATGAATTTATCAAGGGATTTGTAATTGCAACCATACTCTTCATATGCTTCATGATACCAGCAATAAAGTAATAGGCTTCCTTGCTTAAGCCTAATCGATCGTCTGGATCATCAAAGATGTTTTTACCATCCTTAGAAAGCGACATATTAACATGCATTCCAGATCCGTCCACTCCATATTGTGGCTTAGGCATGAAGGTTGCATGTAAACCATGTCTCTTGGCAATAGTACGCGTAACTAGCTTAAAGGTCATAATATTATCCGCTGAATTAAGTGCCTCATTATACTTTATATCAATTTCGTGCTGCCCTGGTGCCACCTCATGGTGGGAGGCTTCAATTCCTATATCCATATCCTCTAGGGTAAGAACCATATCTCGTCTGGCATTTTCGCCGAGATCAAGAGGACCCAAGTCAAAGTATCCTGCTTTTTCATGAGTGGTTGTCGTTGGCTGTCCATTCTCATCTACATTAAATAGGAAAAATTCAAGTTCTGGGCCTACATCAAATGTATATCCAAGGTCCGCGGCCTCCTTGATTACCCTTTTAAGGACATATCTGGGATCTCCATGGAATGGATTTCCATCTACATCGTAGATATCACAGATTAGTCTAGCTACTTTCCCTTGCTGTGGTCTCCAGGGAAATGTAACATAGGTATCCAGGTCGGGGTAAAGATACATATCAGACTCTTCAATCCTAACAAATCCCTCGATTGATGATCCGTCAAACATGCATTCATTATTCAGTGCCTTCGCCAACTGGCTCGTCGTTATTGCAACGTTTTTAAGATTTCCAAACATGTCAGTGAATTGAAGACGAATAAATTCTACATCGTCCTCTTTCACCATCCGGATGATATCCTGCCTCGTATAATGCTTCATATCCACCACTCCTTATTCTAGATTTATTAAAAAAGTGGGCAAAGGGGTACAGTTTTGGCACCCCTTTGCCCATATTACTTCGATAATAACTTATCGACATGTATTTTGTCAACATTTACTTTCAGTTGATCTATTGCTAGACTAAATGACGTTCCTGTTCACTCGTTAGTCAGCGCGAGGTGTTTTACGCAAGTAAAACCCGAGAACTTCATGCGCCAAAGTGCTCTTTTTGCACTTTGTGTGCATAATTGTTGCTGTGAACGAGGTACGAGTGAACAGTAACTAAATGACGAAAATGAATAAAGTAAAGCTTCTTAAAGTATTTTTTGTTGTATTTTACAGAAATTTATTATATACTGGAAATAATATTACACGTGGGGGTGTAGATATGCAGATCGATGAGATTACAAATGGTACTAGTATCGAGTTAGAAGTGAAATACGGTGGACACTCCATGTCTTTTCGTAGTGACGTCACCGCTATAAAGAACAATTCCATATTAATCACTACCATAAAGGTTAATGACCAGACTATAGGTTTCTCTGATAAGTGTCAATTGAATTTAGTTATCAAATCTGATAGTAAGGTATATGTCTGGGAGAATGTATCTGTTATATTAGTTAAGTACGATGGACTTATCTATCATAAAGTCGATTTATTCGGGGATTGCAAACCCTATAACCGAAGGGATTCTTTCCGCATGTTTATTGGTGAGGATATGCCTCTTTATGTCAATTCCTCTACCGGACCAATAGCCATAAATGTCATGGTAAAGGATATCAGTGAGACAGGGGTTGGCTTTATCGCAAAGGACGAGATAGACATTGACCGAACCATTCGCCTTCGGATCAAGGACAATGCAAACATATTCAACTTATCAGGAGTAATTGTCCGTAAGGAATTTCTGGAGAATCTAAATTCCTATCTCTATGGCTGCAAATTTAACGAAAAGAATAACAAACTGGGTAAATATATAGCCAAAAAACAAGGAGAACAAATGAGGAGGAAAGTAACCAGTTATTCTTCTCCCCATGCAACAGATAGAAGGCATGGTTAATTCTAGTTTCTCTGAAGTTCTAGTGCCGTCTGTGCTTCCTCCACTGTATCCAAGAATATGAATTGATAGAGTTCAATAATATTAGCATCCCAATCAATTACTAACGGATCATCGACTTTTCCGTAATTATCTGGTGTTTCAAAGGTATTGTTGACAGGTACTCGTAATGTATCCATGGATGTTATCTTATTCTCAACTACATCCTTCAAAAGCTTTTCAATCTGAGCTTTTGTCAGATTGGTTTTTACATAACCCAGGCAATCATCCATAATCTTAAGCAACTCAAATACATTTTTTGATTTATATCGATTAAATATAGCTTTTAATACCCTTCGCTGACGTAGAGTACGCCCATAATCATCATTTGCTCCACCAAGTGTAACACACCGACGAACACGGCAATATCCAAGTGCTTGGTTACCATTTAGCAAATTCCAGCCCTGCACTATATTGCGGTTAGATTTAATTGATATGTAATTTTTGGTATTCAGATAATGTGCTTCCTCTTCACCCATCTCAATTGAAATCCCTCCCAGATAGTCTATAATCTCTTCAAAGGCATTAAAATTAACATTAGCATAACCATCAATCTTGACTCGATAATTCTGTTCAATTAACTCCACTAATCCACTAGAGCCCTCCATGGCATATATAGCGTTTAACTTATTCGGATTGTGGCCAACAGGTTCAACATATGTATCCCGAAGCAGTGAGGTCATTTTAATCGTTTTATCCAAGGTATTGACTGATATAAGCATCATAGTATCAGTATTTTTTGCATTGTCAATCTCTTCAATACCAAATATAAGATAATTGCTTACATAATCCTCACTTCGCGGTTCTACCTCAGGTTTCTGCGGATTATCAGTTCCCAATATATCTCCTGTTTCTACTACCCCTTTAATATCTGGGGACTGTTTATCCTGATCGGTATTAACCTGTGGTATATCCACATCTGTCTCTACATAGTCTTCTTTATCTATATTCTTATATATATAGCTTGCAGCAATCTTATAAATTACACTTTGCCCACTCTTTGTACCAACTAGCCAAATAGTAAAAATCAATAGTACTATAAAAAAAATACCGATTGACATTAATATCTTTTTTTTCTTGCTTCCTTTTGCTTTCTTACCCACCTCGGGGGTATCTGAGCCAACAGCCTGTTCCGAATCTGTTTTCTGCCAGTTCAATTCCTCTTCAACCTGCTGCCTTAAGGACGCTCTAATAGAATCGTCCTCAGTATCAACATCCTCTGTGATATAGGATAAATCCTCAACACCTTCTATAATATTGGGTAAATCCTCAAGACCTTCTACAATATTGGAAGTTTCCTCAACACCTTCTACAATATTGGGAGTATTCACTTTTTCTATATCGGTATTTAGATTATCAGCTTTATTATTACTATCACTTGCCATTTAATGTACCCCTTTGTCCCAAAATGTACCTATATTATTAGTAAATTCTGGTTTAAGTATAAACTTAATATATTTAAAAATCAATAGTCTAGGCAATGTAATATAATACTAGGCTTAATCTAACTCTCCAAACTCCTTACCCATACACATGGGAGTAGGTCTATGGCATGTGGAGGTCATTTGATAGAATTTATTCGTCCTTGCTGATTCATCAAAGCTTAACATTGCTTCTGTCACATGGTAAAGCAACTCTTCACTGGTACGATGGGCTCTCCCCTCCACCAGTGCAAATGCCATATCTAGAACACCAAGTCCCCTCATGTATTCCAACGGCTCCTGATAAACCTGTGGTATCTCCTGTAAATCATCATAGACAGTTGTATATGGTCTTTCTTCACCAGTATATAATCTCTGATTGAGTGAGTCTAGAACCTTCTCCTTACGGAAAATCTTAATTTTACCCCCAAACATGTTCGGATCTGGCACAATTAAGGTGCCCTCCGTTCCATAAATCTCAAGCTTCGGAAGGCTAGAATGCCATATATCGAAGCTCATGTTCATGTTTGCATGGACTCCACTTTCAAACTGTATAATCCCAGTATAGGAAGTCGGTACCTCAACTTCAATCTTCTTTCCTCTTAATGGATTGCTGTAAATTGTTCGAGTAGGATTTCCAATACTAGTAAAGCAGGCTGTACTTGTAATTGGGCCGAGCAGGGCTACCAATGCGGTAAGATAATAGGGTCCCATATCTAGCATCGGTCCTGCACCCTTCTTATAATAGAACTCGGGAGCTGCATGCCAAGTCTCGGTTCCGTGGCTAGTCATATTCGCAGTCACCATAACAGGCTTTCCTATCCATCCTTCATCAATCACTTTCCTACAGGTCTGCAGTCCGGCTCCTAAGAAGGTCTCAGGTGCACCCCCTACCATCAGTCCCTTTCTTTTTGCCAAGTCCAGGGTCTCCTTAGCTTCTTCTAAGCTGAGCGCAAAGGGCTTTTCACAATACAGGTGTTTCCCTGCTGAAAGTACTTTTTTGTTAATCTCCGTGTGTACGGCAGGAGTAGTCAGATTGACTACGATTTCTATATCTGGATTCTTAAGCAGTTCCTCAGTACTATATGCTTTGAGAATAGAATACTGGTCAGCAACCTTCTTCGCCTTATCAATAGTAGTGGCAGAGCATGCTACGATTTCCAACCAAGGAAACATTGCTTTGATATTAGTAATGTAGGTATGGCTTATTACACCACACCCAATAAGTCCTATCTTTACCTTTCTCATTGTGTAAACCTCCTTGATTATCTTCCTGTCAGTTCCACTACTTGCAGCTGTGCTTTCACTGAGAGCACTGCTTTTTAGGTAGGTGGTAGTTAAAAGCTCTGTCCTCACTACCTGACAGAGCCTAAGATACAGTTATTCCTGTATGGTAAATTTACTATACTAGAAGTTTGAAAGCATTGTGTATATTCCGAATATATATTTCCTTCCCACCAGCTTCATATTCGCCGTCAAGTGACCAGGGAATCTGTTGGCTCATATGGAATGTAACTTCGGAGGCTTTGATGAATTCAATCATTTTATCGCTGTATTCCTTCTTAGTTATTGCAAAAAGAATCCTACTTAATTCAATCGGTGATTTAGGATTTTTGACCAGAAAAATCTCAAATAATCCATCATTTAAATCTACCTGCTTGGAATTCAGTTTAATTACACCACCTATAGAGATAGAATTACTGACTGCCCCGAATATATAGTCATCTTCATATACAACTCCATTCGCTTCTACCCTGACATGATAGGGACGTATATTAGGAATATCCTTCATACCTTCAAAAACATATGCCAAATGTCCAATTGAATTTTTGTAGGACTGTGGAGTGGAATACGAGCTTCCAGTAAAAGCCCCAAAGGAAGCGATATAGTTAAAATATCTTTTATTTTGAAACATACCGATATCTAGGGTTCTAGGGTTCCCGCCTAAAATAGCCTTAATAGCAATATCAAGTTTATATGATAATTTTAGAGAGCTGGCAAAATCATTAGTGGTTCCTGCTGGGATATATCCCAAAGGCATTTTGAGTCCTGACTGCATCACACCGGATACTACCTCATTCAAGGTTCCATCCCCACCACAACACACAACAATATCATTTTCTCCGGCATACTCTAGGACAAGCTCAACTGCATGTCCTTTGTAGGTGGTCTTTTGAAGGTCAACCTGATACCCATTTCTGCTGAAGATATCCAAAACACGGATCAAATTAGATTTTGCATGGGTTCTTCCAGCAATCGGGTTCACGATTAATAATATTTTTTTACCTTCTGCTTCTGACATCAGTATGGCCTCCTTAAAACTGGAAAATATTCTAAACTATGTCTATGATAATACAATATAACATTGTTAATTTTATTGCAAGCATTATGGATGATTGTTCCCATACAATTTGCATAATCTCCTTTATAGTAAATATAAGCATCAATTATCTTAGTATATCCCAGTCCTTAGATAGTATTTTTCAGCCATACTTCGAGATAGAACCGGATGGGTATTAGCCTTGTTTATACACTAATGGCCGGGTAATAATTACCGCGGCCATAATAATCCTTATATATTACTTTTACATAACTCTTATATTTATCGACCAAACTCCGATAATGTCAAATTCTTGTTCCGGTCCAAGGTCATCTGAATACTCCAACGATTCGTAAATAGTAATAGTGGATTACCTTTCAGATCCTTTACCCTCTTCGTATCTGATGGTAGCCCAAGTTTACTTATATCAATATCCTTATTCTCAATCCAGCGAATGAACTCATATGGTAGGGTATCCAGACGGATCTCCGCTCCATACTCGGCCTCCAATCGGAACTTTAAGACATCAAACTGAAGTGTGCCTACGACTCCTACGATAATCTCCTCCATACCGGTATTGTACTCCTGGAAAATCTGAATAGCACCCTCTTGAGCAATCTGAGTAATGCCTTTCATAAATTGTTTTCTCTTCATGGTATCCACTTGGCGGACTTTTGCAAAATGCTCAGGCGAAAAAGTAGGAATCCCTTCATAGGTAAATTTCTTATCCGGAGTGCATAAAGTATCTCCGATAGAGAAAATTCCTGGATCAAACACACCAATAATATCTCCCGCATAAGCCTCCTCAACAATCTTTCGATTGGAAGCCATGAGTTGCTGTGGTTGTGAAAGGCGTATGATTTTGCCTCCCTGTACATGGTTTACTTCCATGCCTGCTGTAAATTTTCCGGAGCAAATTCTCATAAAGGCGATTCTGTCCCTGTGTGATTTATTCATATTGGCCTGTATCTTAAATACAAAAGCAGAAAAGTCATTCTTAATTGGATCAATCGTTCCTTCAGAGGATTCTCTTGGCAGAGGTGAGGTTGTCATTGACAGATAATGATTGAGAAATGTTTCAACACCAAAGTTCGTCAGTGCAGAGCCAAAGAAAACCGGTGATAATTTACCTTCTAAAACCAAACCTATATTAAATTCCGAACTAGCCCCATCGATAAGCTCTATTTCTTCCGAAAGAATATTATGATTTTCCTTACCAATCAATGAATCCAAGCGTTCGTCTCCCAGCTCGACATCAATAGTCTCTATCTCCTTCTGCCCATTGCTTGATGCATAAAAGCGAGAAATATGCTTACTCTCTCTTTCGTAAACGCCCTTAAAATTCTTCCCCGAGCCAATCGGCCAATTGATAGGACAAGTACTTATCCCCAATACATTCTCTATCTCATCTAAAAGTTCAAATGTATCTCTTGCTTCCCTGTCCATCTTATTGATAAAAGTAAATATCGGTATCTTACGCAAAACACATACCTTAAAGAGCTTCATAGTCTGGCTCTCAACACCCTTGGATGCATCAATAACCATTACGGCAGAATCTGCCGCCATTAATGTCCTATATGTGTCCTCTGAGAAGTCCTGATGTCCGGGTGTGTCCAATATATTTATACAATAATTATTATAATTAAATTGCATAGCAGATGAAGTAACAGAGATACCACGCTGCTTTTCTATCTCCATCCAATCAGATACCGCATGTTTCTCTGTCTTTCTACCCTTGACAGAACCCGCAAGATTAATAGCTCCGCCATATAGAAGAAGTTTTTCCGTTAGAGTGGTCTTACCAGCATCTGGATGCGATATAATTGCAAATGTCCTTCTTCTCTGTATTTCTTTCGAATAATCAGTCAAAATAATTCCTCCAAAACATTTTTCAAGTACGCTCAATCATATAATAAATGATGATTGTTGTCAAGTTTTTCAAATGAGTCCGGCATGCTGGCAAATTACCTACAAATACATGCTTTACGTATTCTTTGTATGACGAGTATGTCATACAAAAGCGAACCATGTTTGCTTGCGGAGCATTTTATTAAATAGGACGTACTTTCTTATTCACTGAATGAAAAATTCCGGGTGGAAACTCCACCCGGATATTTTTAAAATGATTCATAAAAGATATTATATGTACAAATATTATTACGGTTCAATATACTTAGCTTCACGCTCATCAATTATTTCCTGAGCACCAGATGCTAACCAATCTGCAATACCAGCATCCCATACTGAATCAAAATCAGCTACTGAGCATGTAACTGACTCAGCCATAAGAGTTTCACCCTTATCTGTAAGTAACTGAGTATATGGACCTGCTGCACTAAGTGTAGCAGGATTGACAGGTGTAGCAAAAGCATTAGCCATTGCATTATCATATGCATCAACAATAAGCTGTGAATCAACAGGATAAGATTGAGCAATAGCCTGTGCCATTTTAGAAGGATCACCAACATCAAGTCCGTTGATCATGATAGTATAGTCAATATTCTGAGCAGAGTTCATAATCTTCTCATCAGTTGCACCCATAAGCTTCGGAACACCATCAACCATAGTATGAGTTGAACCTTCATCACCAATCTGTAAGAAGTAACGGTTTTCAAACTTTGATAACCAGTTGATGTAACGAAGTGCACCTTCAACATTCTTACTTGAAGCGGGAATAAAGTAATTAACTCCTGCGGAGTCATAAATTTCCTTCACAGCCACGCCGTCGCTGTTCTGGAAAGGATCGATAGAGATAATCTCTGCGTCGGGTACATTAACCTTCAGGTCACGTAATAGGCCTGGTGTATCACGGAAAGGCTGATCCCAGTTATGGATAAATGCACCAACAACTCCGGTCTTAATTAGGTTATCACTGTCTACATCATCATTATAAAGAGGAAACTGAGTATCCACTAAACCTTCATTATACATCTTATTTAATAAGCGAACACCTTCCTTATAACCAGGAAGTAAGAAGTTACGGTCTATTACTGTATTTATCCAACGATCCTTCATGGTCATGCCAGGATCGATAAATGAATCGAGCAGTGTAGCTGCACGCCAACGAACATCACTAGTCATAGTAAATGGAATAACGTTTTCTGAACCAACTTTACCCGGATCCTGTTCTTTAAATGCAACAAGTGCATCATAGAATTCCTGTGTTGTTGTAGGTACAGCTAAACCAAGTGCATCTAGCCAATCCTTACGGATAAAGGTACCAAATTTGGCTGTATTCATACGACGTGCGGGAATAGAGTGAAGTTCACCTGTTTCTAAATCCATATTACGAACAATCATGTCACGCCCAGCTAATGCAAGATCTGGTCCTAAGAATTCCTTAAGATCAGTTAATAGCGTATCTGTATATGAGGACAGTTCAGCAAGTCCACCTAAATCACGATAGTTTGTGATAAGATCCTTACTGTATGTTAAGCATACATCAGGAGCTGTTCCAGCTGCCATAAGGTTATTGAGCTGTTCCGTCTCTTCCCAACGAGATACTGCCACAAAGGATACACCTATGTTCTCATCCTCTAAAACCTTAGCTTTGATCCAATCTGTGTAGTAGTTATTTGTCGCATCAGTCTTTCCACCATCGGTACCACGGTCAAAAATCTCAACTGTGATCTCGCTGTATTCTGGCTTAGAATCTGTTACGTCTGGTTCATCTGGCACATCTGCGCCATCTTTTTCTGGAGCTTTTGTAGGATCTTTTTCCTCAACCTGATTGCTTTTTTTGTCTTTGTCATCATTTTTTGATCCGCATCCCCCTAAAACGCTGACAATCATTATGCTAACAAGTATGAGTGATAACAATTTCTTTTTCATTTTGCTTCCTCCTATTATTATTATAAATTACAACGTCGTGTAGAATAACGTTGGATTTACCTTAGTGAAATAGCAGCATTACTCCTTAACAGCACCAAGCGTTACGCCTGCAATAAAGTATCGCTGAAGGAAAGGGTAAATAATTACAATTGGAACAGTCGCAAACATAACCGAAGCAGCTTTTAAACCTTCACTAGCCATTGGAGATGAAAAACCCTCCTGTTGAGCTGTATCTATAGCAGACAAATTGTTTATTACTTGATAAAGCTTCAACTGTATCGGGGCATATTTGGGGTTTGGTACATACATGAGTGCATCAGAAAAACCATTCCATCGCCCTATTGCATAGAAAAGAGCTAATGTGGCTAAAACAGGCTTTGACAAAGGTAGGTAAATCTTAGTAAGTACTTTTATAGGACCCGCTCCATCCAACTGTGCAGATTCACGCAAGGCATCTGGAATACCAAACAAAAAGCTTCTCAATATAATCATGTTAAAAATCGATAGGCAGTTTGGAATTATAAGAGCAACGGGCTTATCAATGAAGTCTAACTGCTTCATTAATAAATAATTAGGTATAGTACCTGCGCTGAAATACATCGTTATCAGCATGAAACCATTTATAAATTTCCTACCCTTAAGGTTATCATAAATCAAGGGGTAGGAACATAAAATAGTCATTCCCAGTGACACAAGCGTACATATAAGTGTTAGAAGTGCTGTCCACCAGATTGAGCGGACAAAGGCTGCATCCTGAAGTACATAAAAGTAAGACTCCAATGTAAAATCAACTGGAAAAATTGATACCTTGTTTTTAATTAATGCTTGCGGAGAGCTTAAGGAGCGCGCCATAATATTAAGTACAGGTAGCAAACATATTGCAACAAACAGAAAGCATACTGCAGCAATTAATATATCTTGTGTTTTTCGTTTTCTTGACTTAACCATCAGATTGCTTCCTCCCTTACCATATTCCACGCTCGCCAAACCTCTTGGCGATGTTATTTGCAATTAACAGAAATGCTACACATATTACAGACTGAAATAATCCAACTGCTGCCGTGAGTGAAAACTGGTTGCCTCTAATACCCACGCGATAAACATAAGTACTTATAACGTCTGAAACTCTTGTAACAAGACTATTAGTCATTGAATAAGGACGATCAAACTCACTCCCCAATATACGTCCAAGATTCATGATAAGAAGGATAACGATGGTCGAGCGAATACCTGGAAGGGTAATATGCCATATCTTTCTAAAGCGTGAAGCGCCATCTACTTCAGCAGCCTCATACAGTTCAGGATTGATTCCTGTAATTGCTGCAAGATATATAATCGTGTTAAAGCCCATCTCCTTCCACAAACCAAAGGCTATATAAGTTCCTATATAAAGGCTGCCTTGAGTCAGGAAATTAATAGGTTCAACGCCAATTTTACCAAGTAAAACGTTGATAATCCCGGAACGTGGTGCAAGCAGCTGTTTAGCTATACCACTGATAATAATCCATGAGAGAAAGTGAGGCAAATAAACAATTGTCTGCGAAACTTTCTTATACCGTTTAAAGGCCAATTCATTTAGGAGTATGGCTAGAAAAATCGGTAATGGAAATCCAAATACTAAATCAAGTGAATTTAAAAATAGAGTATTACGTAACGCATTCCAGAAATCCTTAGACTGAAATGCTTTCTCAAACCACTTAAAAGTCGGCTCTGACCATGGTGAATCCCATACTCCCTTAAACATGTTATAGTCCTTAAAGGCCATTGAGATATTCGTCATGGGTAAATATCGAAAAATAATAGCAAATGCTACTGGCAATAAAAGCATTAGATATAGGGTCCACGTTCTTTTTATATATAAAGTGGTTTTTTTAGTAGGTTTAAATCGTTTCATCTTGATTCCCCCAGTGTAGTTACTTAGTGTATATTTTGTGCAAGTTTCACATATTAATCTGCGATAAGAACTTAATATAAACATTATATCAATATATTACTTTAATAAACATGGTAAAACCATAGAAAACATGTACAAATTACGGCTATAATTGGGAAATTAGATTGACTTCTGCTAATACCTAATATAAACTTAAACTTATTATATGAAATCCATAATAAAATTATCTTCATAAATATTTAATTATTCTCCATGAATGATTATGTAAAGAGGGATGCCTATGAGTAACGAGGTACTGGATAATATATTTACAACTATCGACTATTATAATCACCGAATCTGTACACCCACATGGTGTATAATCGATCAGGTCATCGATTTTGTAGATATTACTTATGTTATAAAAGGACAAGCCGAATATACAATTAACGGGAAGAAATATATCATTTCCGCGGGTGAGCTTCTTTGTATACCTGCTGGAAGCCAGCGTTCTGCGATCAGTTGTCCCGATGAACTTATGGAGTGTTATAGTCTCAATGGCTTTATCCGTAACATAGATGGGAAGGATATCACTCTTCCTCTTCCCTTAATAAGCAGTATTGGAATTCATAAGGATATTGTCGCACTATATAATGATTTGAATACCACCTGGCGACTTAGGGACCCTGGGTACCCGTTGAAAGCACGTGCTATTTATCTGATGATACTACAACGTTATTTTCAACTTATTGTATATCAAACAGATACAAGTAGTCTTGATAAGAGAATCAAGAAGGTATTGTACCACATGTCTAATCATTACCATGAACCCCTAACTGTTCATAATATGGCAAACATGGTAAACCTAAGTGATATGTATTTTGGTAATTTATTTAAACAGGAAACTAGTATGTCTTTCCACAAATTTTTAACCTCTATACGCATGAACCGTGCAGAGGACATGCTTTACAGTGGTGAGTATAAGATTAATGAAATAGCGGATGCCTGTGGTTTTTCCGACATGTTCTATTTTAGTAAAATTTTTAAAGAAAACCGTGGTTATTCCCCTTCAAGTGCCTTGCGTTCAAGGTATGACCAGCAATAGTAATTTTCTCTCATAAAGTATAACGTTAGCAAAAATGCTCCTCCTTGTGTAACAGTTTTTATTATCTAAACCGTCTACCGCAAGGGGAGCATATTTTATGCTAACTCTTTTATTTATATTACTATTTATTAGTTGTCTGATACTTTACGTATACATAAGCTTAGAAAATCCATATCATTATTCAAGTCAATTGTGTCATTCGTTATGATATTACGCAGTAAAGGTCGAAGCGGGTTATCAGAATAATTCTGGATAACAATAGCATTCGTACCATCACTTAACTCTACACAGGTTCCCACTGGATAAACAGCAAAACACTGCATAAAAAGTCTTACGATATTTAAATCAAATCGATTACCCCCATCTCCCAATAAATATTCATAAGCCTCCACCGGAGAATATGCGGCACGATAAGACCTATTTGAGGTCATGGCATCATATGTATCTGCAATTGCAATAATTTTGGCAAATATATTAATATCCTTATCCTTAAGTCCTCTAGGATAGCCGGAGCCATCGCATCTTTCATGGTGTTGCAAGACTCCTGCCTTAGTGAGGCTGCTGAATTCCAGGATATCTTTCAGCATATTATATCCATTGACAGGATGGCCTTTAATTACCTCATATTCCGCTTCCGATAGACTTGCTGGTTTGTCAAGTATCTCAAGAGGAATACTCTGCTTGCCAATATCATGTAATACCCCGGAAACTCCAAGCTTAAATAGTTCGTCCTTGGTAAAATTATATTTAACTCCAATGCTAACAGCTAGTATTCCAACATTAACACAGTGAGAGTATGTATAATCATGAAAATCCTGTAGTTGTTTCATCTGTATCAGTACATCTTTGTTATCTAAAATACTTTCAACAATATTTGAAATTGCTGGTAATATATCTATTAAATTGCCATTATTCTTAACAATAGTTTCTAATTGACAAGTAGCCTCCAACCTCATCTTTTCCTCAACTACTTCAATAATGTCAATTCCTTTCGAGATTTCGTCTTCAATATATAAACCCGTATACCCGAGACTCTTAAGTCTGCTAATTACACTCTCGGATAATTGAAATTTTTCAGTCAGTAATATGGTCCCGTTTGAGTTATAGATTGGTCTTGCCAAATAAGTGCCTAGTATTACTTTATCTATTGGCAGATATCGCATTTGTATATATTCCTCCATTTGTCATATGCATTTGATAATGTTTGTTATTGTATATCATATATTGTCCAATGTAAACACATAGATTAACATGTTTATAGAACAGTATTGGAATAATAACATACTGAGTTTATTTAAACAAGTAGAATTCAAATTATATATTAATCAGAAACAACGTTGATTCTTTTCTTTTGGACAGGCCTCACCTTTACTACATTGATAACATATCTCATTACTTAGAGCCTTAAAATCAAAGTATTCCCGGCAGTTTATTAGGGTAGTTTCGGCTATGTTATGAAGAGCTTCCTTCGTTAAAAATGCCTGATGAGAAGTAACGATGACATTTGGCATATATATAATTCTTGCCAGTACATCATCCCTGATAATGGTATCAGACATATCTTCATAAAAGAATTCTGTCTCCTCTTCATATACATCCAGACAGGCTCCTGCAACCTTCTCTGCCTTCAATTCCTCTAATAGAGCTTCACTGTCAATCAGAGCCCCCCTTGAGGTATTCACGATGAAAACTCCCTTCTTCATCGTTTCAATCGTATCCTTATTAATCATATGAAATGTATCCTTAGTCAGTGGGCAATGAAGTGAAATAATATCAGATTCCTTACACAACACCTCCAAAGACACGTATTGGATATCAGAATCCTTCACAGGAAATGGATCATATGCGATTATCTTTAGTCCAAAACCTTTACAAATATCTATAAAAACACGCCCTATTTTACCTGTTCCAATCACCCCCATGGTCTTACCATGCAGATCAAAGCCAGTAAGCCCATTCAGGCTAAAGTTAAAATCTCTTGTCCTAGTATATGCTCTATGAATTTTCCTGTTTAATGTGAGTAAAAGCGCCATAGCATGCTCAGCAACCGCATAAGGAGAATAGGCTGGCACACGCACAACATGCACCTTCTGATAAGCGGCTTTAAAATCCACATTATTATAACCGGCGCATCGCATCGCAACAAGATGAACGCCATTCTGATTTAGTATCTCTATCGTTTCTTTATCAATAGTATCATTTACAAATGCAACGACAGCCTCACATCCCTTTGCCATGAATGCGGTCTTGGCTCCAAGCTTTGGTTCAAAGTATTCTATCTCAATGTCATACTGATTCTTCAAAAGGTCAAAATAGATCTTATCATATGGCTTAGTATCAAACAAACATATCTTATTCATAGTCAATTACTCCTTATAAAGCTATATATTTATGCAAGCAAATCTTAATTCCTCACTACACTTCATTATAACATAAATTCTCCAGAAACAACCAGAATTATTCTAATTTCATATTGAAACTTACAAATTTATACTCCTTGTCTTTTCAATATAGAAATATTGTAATAATATAGGCTGGACCATATTGTCCAGCCTTAGCTTTGTTATTTTATTTCATATACAATAGATCTCTCAGCATAGGATGGATCGTCGAATAGGCGTAGCCACAGCCTCTTACATGCTGTATATATACCAATGCAATATGGTTTTCGGGGTCCATAATGATACATGCCCCTGCTGCACCATCCCAACCAAACACACCAATAGGAGCTTTAGCATTACAATCCTTCGGTTCTAAAAGTATCTGAACACCGCAGCCATATCCATATCCCACTCTACCCATTTTTTTAGCAAGGTCTTCTCTCTGCACAAGGCCTAACTGATTGGTTCTCATGAGATTGATTGTTTCTTCCTTCAGGATTCGTATCCCCTTAGCACTAACTCCGCCATTTGCCAACGTGTCAGCCAACTTACCATAATCCTCTACACAGCTGATCAGCCCTGCTCCACCACTCTCATAGCTCTCTGTCAGCTGATAGCAACACGATAACTCCATCTCTGTCGATACATGGTTGTCATTGTCATACATATACTGTGCTACCAACCGTTCATTATCATTAATAGGTTTGGCAAAATATGTGTTCTTCATCTCCAAAGGTCCAAATATATTTTGTGAAAAATACTCATAAAGACTCATTCCTGATACCACTTCAATGATGGCACCAACCACATCATGACTTAAGCTGTATTCAAAATGCTCTCCAGGTTCGAATTTAAGCGGCGATTCAATAAAGGCATTGACCAATTCCTGCGTTGTTGCTTTCTGTCCTTTTTCATTCAGGACACGAGCAATTCCGGAACGCTTCAAATCATAATCCAAGCCTGATTGCATAGAAAGCAAATGTCTCACCAACAATTCCTTCTGAGCCGGCTTAACCTGATCGTCCTTAATAACCTTTAAATCATCATAGCAATGTAAGTATCGAGATACTGGTTGGTCTAGATCAATTCTTCCGTTATCGACAAGCTGCAAAGCGGCTGTCATTGTGATGAGCTTTGTAGCAGAAAACATCAAATATAGTTCGTTTCCCTGTATTCTTTTCGTTTTCGCATTATCCGCATAACCATTATAATGGCGGTAAATCGGTTCATGATTTTTATATATTATACAATCAACAGAAGGTATTCCTTCCGCTTCCAATGAATCTAAATAGCTTGTTATCTTATCAAAATTCATTTTTTCCCCACCTTTGAAATCTTTGACTTGAGTGCATTATATCAATTACTAATTAATTTATCAATCTGCTTTTTATAATAATAAGCAAAGTAGAACATAATTAGTCTTCCGATTCCTGAACCTCAATAGGTATGAAAATATATCTTACTGATTTATTGCGAAAGTCTATGATAACTATTATCTGGATTAATATCGTCAACACTACTCCGACTATTACATAGACTAGCCTATTCCTTAACACATAATCCTTAAAATAATATATCATACCATCTCTTCCCCTTAGAAAACCTATCATTTCCTTCCATTTATCAACCCAAAAATTAAAGTCTGACCACTTGCTTGGAATCATTGAGCTAGGAACATAGCGTATATCCGACAGCTTAATCAGTACAATAATAAATGCAACAACTATAGAATACCCCATCAGAGACAGTAGAGGATTTTAAGGAATTTACTTATATGACCTCTATTCCTTTTAGCTAGATTAAGCAATTGATTAAACATATTAAGCCATACTTGCTATAGTAATCTCTCTTTCCCTGGATAAATCTATAGAACCGGAATCCGTATCAACTATAGGTTTCCAAATACATTGAGGTGGTATATATGCGATAATACCAGTTAGTCCGTTATTTAACAGTACTCTGCTTCCAGTATAGTATTTTGGTAAATTATGCAGTAACGAATTTACAACATTCGTATCCAAACTTCTTCTACAAACAGTGAAGAACTCTTCAAAGGCATCAAAAGGCGTCATCGCTTTCTTATATGCTCTGTTTCTTAAATTACAGCTTACAATACAATAGTTATACTAATCAAATGATATAGTA
>DATESP010000073.1:0-6562 GCA_035270645.1 Mobilitalea sp.
GAGCAAGTGTGTGATACATATATAATTGATTAGGCATGAATACGTAACAGTTCAGACACCCTAAAAAAAATATGACGAAATTTTTCTTCAGTTTTCTCACCTAATAAAGATGTTTTGTGGATAAAAAACTTGTATATCTACTTTTTTACAGCTGGCGTGGATAATTGTTTTTTCATTCTAAGGTATTCTGTTCAGGCAGTTTAGATTGTTTGTTTTTTCTCTTATCTTTGATATTACTACTAACATATTCTTCTGATTCTGTGAAGTTATCCACCGTCATAATGACGAATTCTCTATTGCCTGTAATTCGCTTATTTCCAGTATTTTTGATATAATATAAATATCAAAAATGCGCAGGAAGGTGAGGATTAAGTGGGCAGAAAAAGTAATTACGAAAAAGATATCTTTATACAATTAAATGAACTTATGTCCAAGGTTGATAAACTTGAAAGTAATTCTAAGCAGGATCGTAAAACCGTCAAAACTCTTAATTCGGAGGTTTCCAGTCTGCGCAAAGAAAATTCCAACCTTCGTGATGAAGTTGTCTCTCTTAAGCAGGGGAATGTTTCTCTGAATGAAAAATGTAATGCACTCACCAAGGAAAACGATCTGCTCCGCAACGATAACGAAAGAATGAAGCGCATTCTTAATAATGATAGTTCTAACTCCTCTACGCCTCCCTCCCAAGATAACCCTAGCAAACCAGCTAACTTTTATAACGGTAGAAAATCAACTGATAAAAAGAAAGGTGCACAAATCGGTCACAAAGGTCATGGCCTTTCAAAGGTAGATGTTGAAGACAAGATTAAAAAAGGTGTTTTCCAGCATCGTATTAAAGAAATTGGTACGTTTGTACCAGGAAGAGCATATATCACAAGATATAAACTTGATTTTGAGGTACAGACGGTTGCCACAGAGTATAGGATCTATTCTGATGAAAACGGAAAATTTGATATTCCAAATGAACTGAAGGGCGATGTTTTCTATGGCGAAAATATCAAAGCAATTGCAGCTTTCCTTTATAGTGAGGGTGTTGTTGCAAATGATAGAATCTGTACTTTCATTAATTCTCTGTCGGGAGACAGTCTGAAAATATCAACAGGTTGTATTTATAATGCATGTAATACATTTAGTGAAAAATGTGAGGAAGCCTGCCAGCGTATTGAAAATAATCTCTTAAATGCTGATGAGATCTGCACAGATGCGACACCAGTCAAGACAGATGGAAAACTGTCCTACGTCAGAAATTTTAGTACAGTTCAAAATGTATTATACTGTAGTTCTGAAAAGAAAGATCTAGAAACATTAAGAAGCTTTCGTATTCTGAAAAAGTATACGGGCATTCTTACTCATGATCATGAGACAGCATTATATCATTTTGGTACAGAGCATGTGGAATGTAATGTCCATCTGGTACGTTATCTTTTAAAGAATACAGAGGAAACATGGAATCAATGGAGTCATGATTTGACCATGTTTTTTGCAGGGCTTAACCATGCAAGGAATGAACAGAAAGAAAAGAATGAAACCTGTTTTAGCAAAGAACAGCTGGAGCGCTACAGTAACCGTTATAATCAGATTCTCTTTGATGGTATACAAGCGAATAAAAAGACCAAAGGCCGGCTTGCTAAAAAAGAAGAAAAGGCTCTTCTTAATCGTCTTATGAAGTATAAGAAGAATCATCTCTTGTTTTTGTATGACTTTCGTGTTCATTACAGCAATAACATGAGCGAAAAAGATCTTAGAATCTGCAAGAACCGTCAAAAAATGGCCGGTGGATTCAGAACCGCATCTGGAAGGCAAATGTATTGCCGAATAATAAGCTTTATAGAGACAGTAAAGCGAAGAAATAAAAACATTTTTCAAAGTATAAAGGAACTAATGGCAGGTAAGCCAGTTATTGAATAACTGGCTTATTTAGCATTTCTATTACACAGGGTGTCTGAACTGTTACTTGCTTTGCACTAATTGCTAAATCCCCTATTTGCTTATTTTGTTTGTATTATATATATTTATCTTATTGCTATTTATTCGATTTGTGCATTCAGTACTTCTACTGATTTCGTAATCACAGAATCTATACCTAATGCAGATTTACCACCAGCCTGAGCCATGTTCGGTCTTCCGCCGCCACCACCATCAACGAGAACAGCCAGCTCTTTAATTAAATTACCTGCATGAGCTCCCTGTTTCATGGCAGCATCACTAACCATTGCAAGTAAGCTAACCTTATCCGGCGCTGTTGAGGAGGCCAACACAATTACACCTTCCCCTAATTTATCCTTTAACTGGTCACCTAAGGTTCTAAGTCCATTCATATCAAGCTCCGGTACCTTAGCAGATAAGAGCTTAACACCCTTAACTTCTACTACCTGGTTAAGAACATCACCCAGTGAATTATTAGCTAACTTACTCTTAAGCTTCTCATTTTCCGATCGAAGAATTTTGATTTCATCCATAAAGCCTTCAATTTTATTAGTTAATTGAGACGGTTCAACCTTTGCTGCTTTAGCTGCAGTATTTAATTCATTTTCTAACTCTTTATAGTAGTCAAGAACTCCATTTCCGGTTAAGGCTTCTATTCTTCTTACTCCAGCTGCAATTCCTGTCTCGGATAAGATTTTAAATACTGTAATAGAACCGGTATTACTGACATGGGTACCGCCACAAAGCTCCTTACTGTAATCTCCCATGGAAACCACACGGACATCTTCTGTATATTTTTCGCCAAATAGGGCCATAGCGCCTTCTTTTTTGGCTTCATCAAGGTTCATGATTCTTGTAATGACAGGAAGACTATTGCTAATTTGCTCATTTACCATCTTCTCAACTTGTTCAAGCTCTTCATCTGTAAGTGCCGAAAAATGAGTAAAGTCAAATCTCAGACGGTCTTCTGTTACAAAAGAGCCTGCCTGTTCAACATGGGAACCAAGCACTGTCCTTAATGCCTTCTGTAAAAGATGGGTCGCACTATGGTTCTTGGCAGTCGACATTCTCTGAGTTAGATCAACCTGTAAGGATACCTGCTCCTTCATCTTAAAGATTCCCTTGGTTACTAATCCTATATGACCAATTTTGCCACCCGGAAGCTTAATGGTATCTTCTACTTCAAATTCAGCATCCTTAGCTATAATCATTCCTGTATCTGCAGATTGTCCTCCACTAGTAGCATAGAACGGGGTATGCTCTACTAATATAGTGCCCTTCTGACATGCTACAAGCTCCTCTACCATTTCAGACTCCGTCGTTAATGCAGTGATTACAGAAGGGTAGGAAAGGTCCTCATATCCAACAAATACTGAAGTGATTGCTGGATCAATCTGCTGATATACATTTTCCTCAGAGCCCATATAATTAGTGGTTCCTCTGGCATTCCTAGCAGTAACTCGCTGTACTTCCATTGCTTCCTTAAAGCCCTTTTCATCAATCGCCAAGCCTTTTTCCTCGATGATTTCCCTGGTTAGGTCTATCGGAAAACCATAGGTATCATAGAGCTTGAATACATCCTCTCCAGCCAAAAGCTTGGAATTCTTCTTCTCAAGCTCTTTCTCTAGCTCTGCTAATATTACAAGACCTTGGTCAATTGTTTTGGAGAATTTATCTTCTTCGATAGCTAAAAGCTTTAAAATATATTCCTTCTTATCCTCAAGCTCTGGATAACCGTCCTTACATTCCTTTATTACTGTCTTGGAGAGCTCAGCTAGAAAGTTCCCCTTAACACCTAATAATCTTCCGTGTCGTGCTGCTCTTCTGAGTAGTCTACGGAATACATATCCCCTTCCTTCATTAGAAGGAATAATACCGTCAGAAGCCATAAAGGTTACTGAACGGATATGATCTGTAATCAGACGTATGGATACATCCGCCTTGGGATCTGTCTGATAGTTAACCTTAGTTATCTGGCATACTTTATCTCGGGTAGCCTTAAAGGTGTCTATATCAAATATTGAGGTGACATCCTGAACCACTGTAGCAAGCCTCTCAAGACCCATACCAGTATCAATGTTCTTATTCTCAAGTTCTGTATAATTACCCTTGCCATCCCCGTCAAACTGGGTAAATACATTATTCCAAATCTCTATGAACCGTTCACAGTCACAGCCAAAGGCACAATCTGGCTTTCCACAACCGTATTTATCTCCTCGATCATAAAAAATCTCAGAACAGGGACCACAGGGGCCTGCACCATGTTCCCAGAAGTTATCTTCCTTACCCAGACGGGTAATTCTCTCAGCAGGAAGTCCGATCTCCTTATTCCATATCTCATAGGCTTCATCATCTTCAAGATAAACAGAAGCATAGAGGCGGTCCTTATCAAGACCAACTACTTCAGTTAAAAATTCCCAAGACCAAGCAATAGCCTCATGTTTAAAATAATCACCAAACGAAAAATTACCAAGCATTTCAAAGAAGGTAGCATGCCTAACAGTCCTTCCAACATTCTCGATATCGCCTGTACGGATACATTTCTGACAGGTAGCCACACGCAGCCTTGGTGGAAGCTCCTGTCCAGTAAAATATGGTTTTAAGGGAGCCATACCTGAATTTATTAATAATAAGCTATTATCATTATGCGGTATCAACGGAAAACTGTTGAGCACCATATGACCTTTACTTTCAAAGAAATCTAAAAACATTTTTCTGAGTTCATTTACTCCATATGTCTGCACTTCTTTTGCCTCCTATAAATTTGAAAATTAATTATTTTCTATTTTGATTCTATTATTGCAGATATCGAATTACTTTCTGTTTGCCAGCTCTGTTGTAATGTCATTCCAATCAAGTCCACATTCCGCCATCAGTACCATCATATGATATAAATAATCGGCGATTTCGTAACGAAGCTCCTCCGAACCCGGATTCTTGGCTGCTATAATGATTTCAGCAGATTCCTCTCCACATTTCTTCAGAATCTTATCAATTCCCTTATCAAAAAGGTAATTGGTATAGGAGCCCTCCTTCGGATGTTTTCTTCGTTCCATTATGACATTATATACTTCCTGGAATACGTGGAAAGGATCCAAATTCTTATATCCTTTATCCACTAAATTGGTATAAAAACAACTCTGATTACCTGTATGACAAGCTGGACCAAGGGTTCTTACTTTAGCAAGTAAAGTATCATTATCGCAATCAAGGGATAGCTCCTTTAGATACTGATAATTTCCTGAGGTTTCACCCTTTAGCCATAATTCCTTCCTGCTTCTGGAATAATAGGTCATCCTTCCACTCGCAATAGTCTTATTATAGGCTTCCTCATTCATGTAGGCAAGCATTAATACCTCTTCGGTTTTATAATCCTGTGCAATGATCGGAATAAGACCGGAAGCATCTAATTTAAAATCCGAAAATGGAAGTTTACTAGCAAATGCATTCACAGGAATACCTTCCTCTTTCAGCGCCTGCTTAGCTTTCATAATATCCTTATTTTCATAGAAATTAGTAGCAACACCAAAAACATTGGATAAAGAAATAAGACTTGAGATATCATTTCTAACAAGGCTGTCACGGATAATAATCGGAATAGTTGACTTTCCTATCTTTTCAATAGAATGGGGAGATAAAGTAACATGTTTTAATAAAACATGACCAACCCCAAAAGCCTTTAAGGTTTCAATTAGGTCCTCTTTGTCGGGATCTATATACTCCATCATATCCAGTTCTATTATGATCTTATCGGAACCAAAGCGTTCACTAGCCTCAATAATTAATTCAGTCTTGTCTAGTAAAGCATACTTTATCATCACGAATGCAGCACCGGTATAAAGTGCTTTTTTGATATCCTCTAGCCGGCTGGCATAGCAGCCAACTATGAAGGGTACATCAATTACTTTAGATACAGCTTTCGCCATATGCAGGAATTCTTCTATAGACTTCTCATCCTTGGAATAGTTATAAAGAAGAATTTCGTCTGCTCCTCCATCGGAATACGCTTTTGCCATATTTAATACGCTGGAGGCTGCTTCATTTTCAGCGTTAATATATGGTATGATTTTTTTAATAGACATATTTATGACCTCCGCTCAAACATTGATATTGCTTTCTTTAACTCAATCTTATTCTCATATAGGGCTTTGCCTATGATAGCACCATATACATTGATTTCCTGTAGCATCTCTAGATCTTTTAAAGAAGAAATTCCGCCGGAGGCAATGATATTCAAGCCAGTCTCCGTTACCATTTCCTTCGTATGATTGATATTAGGTCCCTGAAGCATACCATCCTTTGAGATATCAGTATAAACAATTGTATTTACCCCTGCCTTCTTCATCTCTAATGCAAGACTTACAGCCTGATAATTACTTAGGGTTTCCCAACCTTCAATTGCAACCAAACCATCCTTAGCGTCTATTCCTATCACTATCTTATCTTGTCCGAAGGTAGAAACAGCTTCTCTTATAAATCCGGGATCCTTGACTGCCTTCGTACCTATGATAACCCTAGCGATACCCAAGGATAGCTTATTCTCTATATCCTTAATAGTACGAACACCGCCTCCAATCTGAATTGGAATATTAACATTAGACACGATTTCCTTGATTACATCATCATTTACGGAATG
>DATESP010000074.1:0-22457 GCA_035270645.1 Mobilitalea sp.
TGTGATTGGGTAACTAGTTTATTATCCATATAAGAATGCTGAATATAACTTGCCGGGTTTACACAAAATATGTGTGCATATTCTGTAGTTTTTTGATTAAGGGTCGAATAACCAGCTAGTGTTTTGTATATCCAGCTCTCGCTGATAGAAGTATCAACTTGTTGAAGGGATATGATGCCACGTATATCTGTAGAAAAGGCAATAAATTCATAACATGCATAGTAAAAGAGTGGCCTTATTCCCATGTGATCCCTAAAAAGAACAAGTGCCTTTGTATTGTCATCATAGATCGCTCCTGCAAAATCACCATTGACGTCTCCCAGAGCATCGAATCCAAACACATCTATATATGAGAAGAGTAATTCTTCATCTGAAATCGCTTTATGTAAATCTATTTTTTTCAACAATTCTTCCCTGTTAAATAGTAAAGCATCTATTGCTGCATATTTTTTCCCTTTTGTAAGAATGGTCGTACTGTGTTCACTTTCCTTGGAGAGACTTTCATAGCAGCATCCCAAAGCATAAGTTGTATTTGTGCTGACTGCTTCAGCGTCCTTACCGTAAATACGATTCCATAATAACATCGTTTCTATATTAATATTTTGAAAGTTTTCGTTAGTGCTGTTTTGTAAGAAACCTAGAATTCCACTCATATGTTTTGACCCTCTATTAAAAGTAATATCGTAATCATGACCACCGGCTTAGCCGATGGTTTTATTGTATCGAGATAAAATTTATAAACCTTGTCAAAGCAGATTTGACAAGGTTTATAAATTGTACGCTTTAGCTATGAAAGATTATTTACAGGATCATCTACTGGATCCGTTGTTGCTTTTGAATCTTTATATAAAATGTAAGATTCAAAGCATGCATCAAAAATACCGTTTGCAGTTTCCTTGATATTAAGTTCACTTATTTCAGGTGTATTCCATGTTTTCATAACTATGTTCTCCCTTCCTTAATTTGTCAATTATGAACATATGATACTAAATAAATGTATTACTGTCAACAATACTAACATCTTTGTTAGTATCATATTTAGCGCATATTTAAGAATGTTTCATAAAACTTACTTATCTCTCTGCCAAAACATAGAAAATACAGTCTATTGAGAATTGATTTTAATTTGCCAATCATCATTAAACTCAAATACTTTATTAAGCACATCTATCTGCTCCTCAACAGAATCCACACCTTCGGGGCGGATCAGGTGGTATATTGGAATTATGGCTGCAATTTTAAGGCAGTCATCTATGATATGAGAATTTATTTTCTCCCTATGTAATAGTTTACGAATAAACAGATTTCCATAAATAGCATACAACTTCTCAAGACCCTTAACTTCCTCCAGTTGCACCTGTTCGCAATTACTCACCTTCAAGGTCACAATCCCCATCACCATCTGTTCCTGCTCTTCAAAAGCAGAAAAACATGGTACCATAAATTTATCTTTCATTTCATCAATATAGATAGCTTCCTGCGGATTTGCAAGCTTCTCAACTTCATTTCGACACATCTTCTGATAAGGAAACGCCGGATAGGCAAAAAGATTATTCCCCCTTACCCATACAAGTTCCATATCATCTGCCATTAGTTTAAAACCCGATTTTATCAATGCTCTGGTAAGTGTTGATTTACCACTTCCACTTTCTCCAGCAAGTAAAAGGGCTCCTTTATCACATACTACAGAGCTGCAATGTATGGCCATTTGATTTTTCTGTAAAAAAAGAAAGGCAAATCCAAATCCTAGAAGATAAGTTTTTAAATATTGCCAATTGGCATTTTCTTTAGCCTGATACATTATAGTATTACCTTCTTCAACTACAATATGGACTGTGTTGTTGGAAAAAATCGTAGAGTGTTTTCCAATCGAAAATGATTTTCCTTCTAAATCTCTCTCCACTCTATTTTCTAAAATGGACTGATAAATGAAAATATCGATCTGCTCTGGTTTATCCTTTAATTCCCTCAACTGAAAAAAATCCAAATCTGATTCTACTGTCAATCCATATAAACTATAATAGCTCATCCCATACCTCACCCACGTTACAAATTTACAATTATATACTGTATATATTTCCCATTTTAGCACTTTAAGTACAAAATGTAAACCTTAAAATCTCAAGTGACAAGGGGACGGGGTTGCTGACACTCTCGCGTGTCAGCAACCCCGTCCCCTTGTCACCCTTGTCACCAGTATCTCATTGCCTGTGTATTCCACATCATACTGTAGATGCCTTGCTTATCAAGTAGCGTTGCATGATTTCCCTCTTCTACGATGCGGCCTTCATTCATAACATAAATTCTATCTGCATGACGTATAGTCGATAAACGATGGGATATATATATCACATTTTTTTGCTCAGACATTTCATTCATAGCACAGTTTAGCTCATATTCTGCAATAGGATCTAGTGCTGCAGATGGCTCATCTAGAAGCATCATTCCACCATTTCTATAGAATGATCGTGATACTGCAAGCTTCTGTGCCTCTCCACCAGATAATTCTGTTCCCCCCTCCTCAAACTCGTTGGTAATCTCCGTCTTTAAGCCCTTTGGTAAGGTATTTAATTTTCCAAAAAAACCACCTTTTTTTATTGCTACCGTGACCTGATTTTCTTCCTCCATTTTTACCTGATCCATAATTACGTTTTGCTCGATATTGGTTGCATAGATTTGAAAATCCTGAAATACTACTCCAATATAGTTACGGTATTCTAGAAGATCATACTCTCTTATATCAGTTCCGTCTAAGTAAATCGCTCCTTCTGAAGGATCGTATAGCCTAAGTATAAGCTTGATCAATGAGGTTTTTCCGGCTCCATTATAGCCTACCAAAGCAATCTTTTCCCCTGGATGAATAACCAGGTTGACATTCTTAATAATGAGTCCATTTGCATCATAACCAAAAGACACGTCTTTACACTCCAAAAGTGCTGGTTTGGATGGTAATTCCCTTGTCTTTTTACTAATAATCTCCGCCTCACTATCAAGAAATGCTCTAATTTTATCTATGTACAGACTTGTTTCCACTGTATATGATCCCAAATCTGTTATTGTACTAAACCCTCTTCTTAGTCCTGCTGCTGAGTTATAAAGCACTACTACCTGACTGTAAGAAATCAAATGATATATCGATGCTCGAATAATTAGATAAAGCACATACACAATATCCAAAAGGAAATCAGACACCAGATATTTTGCAGTAAAATCTAATAGAAACTTCTTTAATGCTACTTTTTTATGTATAGAATAGATTTCATCTTGAACTTCATCAAACTGCTTGTGAAAACCCTCTGTTATCTGCTTATTCAGGCGTATCTCTTTAGCATAATCCTTCAAATAAAAAAGCCTTTTTATATAATCACGCTTTCTCTCCAGAGGAACCTCTTGCATCCTAAGTTCATAACGGAGCTTATTGGACATGTTAGAAAACAAAGTACGTAGTACAAAGGATATCATAACGAACAGAACCGAAGTTATATCTTGAGTAAGAAAAAATGTTCCATAGCAAATTAGTACCGTAGTGCTTCCGAAAAACATTCTCAAAAGTTGCTCTGCACGCTCTACAGCCTTGTCTGCTTCTGACACCACCATACAATAATCATTGTAATACACCGGATTATCATAGCTTTTAAAATCAACATCCTTTGCTTTCTCATATAGTTTAATCTTTAATGCCTGTTGGGCAATGGGTAAGTATTTTAGCTTTATCTTTTGTTCATACGTATTACAGACGACTGCAGCCACAAAATCTAATAATAAAAATAGAACTATCACCTTAACCACTACCGTATATGGCTTGTGTTCTTCTATGGCTTTCAGCACCATAAAAACACAAATAGTCTGTTCTAAAAAATTAACCAAATTATGTCGAATTGCCTCCACGATAATACTCAGACCATATAATGGCGTAGGACCAAATAAAATCTTTAGTGCATAAATATTATTTTCCCAAATACGAGTTGAACTCTTTTGACTCTTGGTTTTATTTGTTTTCATTCTCCTTCACCAACCATTTCTGTATCAAAAGTAAAATAATTTTTTTCCTGTACCTTATACATCTCCTGGTAGGCACCTCGCAACTTCATCAGCTCGCTATGAGCACCTTGCTCAATTATTTTACCCTTTTCAAGCATAAAGACAATATCAGCGTCTTGTACCATAGATAATCTATGGGAAATAAATATTCCTGTCTGCTCTTTTACAGATTGTATAATACTGTTGAATAATTCACTTTCAGAGATAGGATCCAATGCACTAGACGGCTCGTCAAATAAGGCTACCTTATTACGATCCACAAATCCCCTAGCACAAGCTATCTTTTGAAATTCTCCGCCAGAGAGTAATACACCGTCCTTATCAAATTCCTTAGTAAGCATAGTATGAATTCCATTCGGAAGCTTCATTACCTTATCATAGAAACAAGCTAGCTTTAATGCACGAATAACGTCATCATCAGTTCCTTCTCGTCCCATCAAGACATTGTCCTTGATACTTCCTGCGAATATTTCATAATCCTGAAACGCACACAAAAATAGCTTTCTATACTCTTTGAGATGATACTTGCGAATGTCTATGCCATTGACTAATATGCAGCCTTCAGTAGGATCATACAGTCTAAGTAAGAGCTTTATAATGGTAGATTTACCTGCTCCGTTATGTCCCACTAGAGCCACTTTATCCCCTTTATTTAAGACAAAAGACATATCATCAATTACATTGTGTGACCCACCATAAGAAAATGAAACATTCTGGAACTCAATGTTACAAACCGTCTTCTCTGGCATTATGCCATCACTATCCTCAGGAATCTTCTCCTTATATTCCAAGAAGTCCCTTACATCTGCTAAAGTAAGACCTATTTCCATACTTCTGTTAAAAGCGTGGATAACTCGCACCCATACCCAGGAAGCCGTTACCATCACACTGGTAAGAACCGCCATCTGTGAAAAGGTAATCGCATTATTTGTAGTAATAATTGCGCGATAGGCGCCATATAACAGAATTCCCTCAAAAATAATTACATAGGAAAAAACATACTGTAATATTCCATATGTAAAGGCTTTTTTAAAGTGTTTTCTCCATATGTTGGATTTTCCTTCAGTGGCATCATTAAACATTTTTTTGATAACATTAAAAATCGAATAAAGACGAAGCTCCTTGGCATATTTGCTCAAGTACATAACACGATTCACATAACCAATTCTTCTTTCATAAGGTACACCCTCCTTATAACGTTTATAATTGATTTGATTCATTTTAGGTGCAAAGATAAAGTTTCCAATTAACGGAGCAATCAAAAACAAAATTGTCCATGGGTCAATCTGTATCATAGCCCAGCATGCTAGAATGCCGCCACAAATACCACCAAAAATTTCACTGATATTGTCAACATTCTCCCCCAGCTTGCTCCCTATGTTATCTAAAGCAATTGAAAACTTATTATAAAAGGTTGGATTTTCAAAACATTCTAATTCTACATTCTCAGATTTTCTGTATATCTTTTTATAGATATTCTGATATACTCTAATATCCTGTAACGGAAAAATCACATTACCACATACATACTGGTATGCCTGTAATATAAGGCTCACCCCACCAATTATAATGATTTGAGTAACGATTTCATTTAAGGGACTTTCTTTTTCTATCGCCTCTATTACAAATCGAACGAAATAGGCGCTATAAAATACCCATAAGAAATAACCTACTATTTGCTTCATGACAGAGCAAATAACCCTTGATTTTGAGAATCCAAATGTCATCTTAAGTCCATAAAAGATATTTGCCCATACTTCTTTTGTCGTACTATTCTCTTTTGTCGTACTATTCTCTTTCACCGATGTTTCACCTCATATATTATCATAGTCTTCTTATCATAAATCGAATGATTCCTTAGTATGCTGAAACATGATGTAGATGCTTTGCTGACGGATGTTGTCACCGCCTCAGTGTCCCGTCCCTTTGTCAACTTTTACCTGGTAAACTGTGATATAAACTTCCATGCATTCTCGCAAGTATGATGTCTACACTCATGTCCCTGTCCATTTACACTTGCAAATGCAGTTCGACAAACACCATCTTCGCTGTCAAAGTAATTAATGGTCAGATAGCTTCCTCTTGACTCATCGTAAAGCTTCTCAACACGATCCCCAGAAAAACCCCATATAGGATCTGCCCAATTGTGCTTATCGTCATAGTTCAGGTCAAATCTAGTCTTGCACTTATTGACCTCTGTAGCATACTGCATCCTTTCAATACAAGAATCTGATTGGAAAGGTAATTCAGGCACATGTGAATCTTCGCCACCCGAATAGAAAATCGGAACAGGAACTGTCATATTCAGTCTGTCACCAATAGGCTGACCAAATGGATTATTCTTCACCGGGAACAGTGCACTTGCAGGAGCAAGACCTGCAAAAACGGAAGGATATTCCTGATACATATCCCATGTTTTACCACTACCCATCGAAAATCCGGTTGCATAAATGCGATGCTCATCTATATTGTAGCGTTTCTTAAGATTCTCAATTACTTCTACAACCTCTGTGGCTGTTACATTCTGATGATTCTCAAGTGAAACATACAAGAAACCATATCTATGCGCTATTTCATACCATTCTGAAACAAATGTCAAATACATCGAGGAATCGCCGCCACCATGAAATCCCATAAGCAGTGGAACCGGTCCCTTATCAAATATATCATTATTGTAGTAGGCAAAATATCCAACTTTATGCTCTGCTGTATCCCCAAATGCACCTTTATTGTCAGGTGAGGTCTTTACAAGTACACTACCAACTTCCTCTGTCATATTCATTGATTCAAAATCAGGCTCAATCTCCATCTTGCCACACCACATTTTAAACTTGCGGACAAAAGAATTAAAATCTGCCCTGTAGTCAGGCTGCGACTTAATTAGCAGATTCGTACAATCCTTAAAGGCCTCATTTATTTCCTTAGAATTACCAACACTCAATATACCTATATCCTTACGTTCCGGTGTAGGATTAACACTCAGATTCTGCATGGAACACATAGCAGGAGTAATCTCTCCGGGGCCCCAGAGATACTCACCATTTATTGTTTTCAGCAGATTCTTGGCAACATAATCTGCCGACTCGCCAAAACTATAAATATCCGCTCTGAATATCGCACCTCTTACAAAATAGCCCTTGAACTCACGTGTAAAGAAATTATGTATTTCGGCAATTCCATCCGAATAGCGGGGATCCATTTTAACTTCAGCTATAACGGATGCATATAACTCCTCTGTTGCATTCTTCCATCCACCTTCATCAGTCGGATAAACAAAAAGGACACTTGAATCCACTGCGGCCGCAATACTGCTAAGTCCGCTCTTATTGGCAAAATCAATTGCCTCATCCCTGCTCTGCCTGATTTCTTCAAAGACCAACAGTAATGGAGCGCGAAAGCTATAATTATTCGTCTGCCCATCAATATTATTTGCAGGTACGTACGTCTTAAGAAAGAATTTCTCGTACTCATGTTCCCAATATTTTCCTCCATCAGCCAATGTGCTGACAGATGGTCTTTCCATCATTCCCATAAAACCCCTCCTTAATAATTAATCATAATATACTTACATCATCCAAATATTGGATTGCGGCAATTTTCAGTCATTCACACCAGAGACCATCTGCTTTTCTTTTTCCTGGTTTTATGCAATTTTTGTTCCACCATACTTTAACCTGTATGCAACCGGACTATCCCAATACCGAATGCAGACGTTTTCTGTTATAAAACAACTCGATGTAACGAAACATATCTGACTTCACCTCTTATATTCTAACATATTCTCGTCGATATATCCTCTTTTTCTTCACAGTTGCAAAAGAGGTTTAACGAGGACCCTAAAAGCATCTGCAATCCCCCTTTTGAAAAAGGTATAACATACTAGACTCTGCATGTAAAATCGTGTGCCAACAGGGATGCTGTTCGCCCCTATTGGAATCCCAGAGCCGAGGGGATTTTCCCCTCGGGACACTCCATGTATTTTCTTCACCGTGGGTACCCAAACTGTAAAAATGCAGTTTGACACCCATGCTACGAAAATACAAAAACGCTGCAACTAAAATTAGACAAAGCCCACCAGCCGTTTGGGCTAATGGACTTTGTCTGAGTAGTTGTGTTTGCTCATTTGCTTATTCGCCGAATTTTTCTGCTAAGAATTCCGCGATTGTTGCATCGATATATGTACCTACCGCATCTGAATGTTTCTGGATTACATACATGTACGTAATATTTTTATCAGCGGTATAATCATATAAAGCATTAATTTGAAGTGTGGTTTGGTCATTAATTTTTACTGTGTACCAAATAAGAAACTCTTCTTTTAACACATTATCTGATAGTACGTCTTTATAAGAACCCAACAAATTAATTAATTCTTCTGACTCATCTTGCGTCAATTGGATTTCCGATTTTTCTAATTTTCCAGAAGATGCATCTTCCAGTATGACCTCAATCTCAGTATTATGTGCAAAAATATCCGTTCCCTCATTTCGCTGATAGTTTTTATTACTTCTAATGCATAAAATCATTATGATGCACAATAGAAGAATAATGGGTATAGTACTTCTCTTAATAATACCCATCATAATCAGAATCTCCTGTGAACTGAATTGGCTTATCTGCATCATTATCTGCGGCATCCTGTGCTGCTTCATAAATTGTATAAGTTGAGGAAATGTAGCTCCAAAAATCCACACAGAAATCATAAGAGGCGGTTGTTGTTACAGTCGATGTCCAGCCAAGGAATGCTTTATTGCTTGAAGAACTGGAGATATTAAATGCTGTCTTCCATTGTGATGACGCTGTATTGCACGCATCCAAAAAAACAAATTTATATGTTCCAGAAGGGACATCGGAACTGTAGAATGCTCTGTTTTCATCGTCTAAATCCTTACGAGAGGATATCATGGTTGCATTGCCATGTGAACACGAATAAAATGCCGATTTTAACAGAGGTGGCACATCTGTTCCAAATTGTGACGATAGAGTTTTTGTTGTTGTTGTATATCCCATCGATTCAAGTGCAGTTTTTGCAAGATTAATACTTGCACTCGAAGTCGATAATTCTGAAGCACCGATTGCACCTCCAAGGACAGCTTTATATATATCCCCACCAATTATCGTTGCAGTATACGCATCCACATATACAACAGTGGTCGGTGAACTGATCATATATGCTAAGCGCAAGTTACCTTCTTCCACTGCATTGTCAAAAAAGTTATTGGTCTTTACTGTAGCCAAGCGAACAGTAGGCAGTTTCTCGTTTGCATCAAACACTTCATTTGCAACTACCCGAGCTTTATCTTCGGAAATTATATCTTTCCCTTCTTCCAACTTAAAGCCACTGCTCTTTTTATAAAATGTTTCCAATTCCACAAGTGTTGTGTTGATTCTGACTGAGATATAATCGTATCTATCCAAAGCATCATTGAACAGAATTTTTTCGTATCTAAGTGCTAATGTGTCTTCTGAAAAATAGTACTCGTTTACCAGTTCATAATCAGTGCCGATGAGAGTATCTTCAATATATGCCTTCAGAGAATCAACTGTTTCAAACTTTGAAGTTGACACACTCCGATACTTCTTAAGCTCTCTGATTTCTGATACTCGCTTAATCCTAATTATGTCTCCTGTGTTATCCAAAAAAGCATAACTGCTATCATTGAATTCAATTTTCGTAGCAGGATCTTGTGCTAAATTGTCTCCCACCACAGTGTTGCGAGTATTGTACTTTACCGTAGGATTCTCTGCTCCCAACTCTTGAAGTATACTAATAACAGATTCTGGCACTTCTTCGGCAGATGCAGCAAAGGCAGTTGGCGTTACACCGAGTAAAAGCAGAATTGATAATAGCAACGCTAAATACTTTTTCATTTTTAATAAAATCTCCTTTCATGCGACCTAAATTATAATCCCCTACAAACGAAAAGCGCATTAGCCGACAATCAACAGTCCAGCTTATGCGCATATATGAATGATTTTGATTTGTCCTCTCCACAACTTGAAATTACACCAAAATCGTGTATGCACAAAGCCGAACCGCTTACCGTTAAAACAATACATGATGTTACCTCCAATCATATAAAATGTCAGATAGTCAAAATAATCTGCAAATTTAATATAACATAATTTTACAAACAAATCAACCGTTTAAAGGAATTTCAGAATCGGGCGAATATCTTCATAGATTTATAATGACAAAGGTAATGACAAAGGGACGGGGTTCCTGACACGTATTTTGTGTCAGAAACCCCGTCCCTTTGTCATTATTTGTTATTTAAGTGTTTAGAGGAAAAGAAATAGTAAATATAAGTTCCTAATTTCAAAAAATAATTATAGACTATAAAAACATATGCTATATAATGAATGATGTAAGGAGTTTATAATCTAACATGAATATTTTAATAATGGAGGGTTTTTATGAAATACTATGTAGACGCAAAAGCCGCGAAAGACGGCAATGGTTCCATTGAGAGACCATTCCGACGGATCAACGAAGCCGCGAAGCTGGCACTTCCCGGTGATGAAGTGCTGGTAGCACCGGGAGTTTACCGGGAATATGTAGATCCGATTCATGCCGGTACTGAAGATGCCTGTATCACTTATTCCAGTACTACACCTCTTGGTGCTGTGATCACCGGCTCCGAACAGATAAAAACCTGGCAGCATTACAAGGAAAATGTTTGGGTATGCCGGATTGCAAACAGTGTTTTCGGTGAATACAATCCTTATACAACTTTAGTATATGGAGACTGGTATTTCGCGACACCGAATAAACATACTGGCTGTGTTTATTTAAATAACAAGGCGATGTATGAAGCCACAACTTTAGTAGAATGTATCAAAGGCGATGTTTATGAATGTAGTTGGGAACCGAAAGAATCTGTTTATAAGTGGTATACCGAACAGGATACAGATACTGATGAGACAATCATTTATGCCAATTTCCAGGGCGAAGATCCAAATAAGGAAAATGTAGAGATCAATGTCCGCCGCAGATGTTTTATGCCTTCTACAACCGGTATCGGTTATCATACGATCAGCAGATTTAAAATTGATAAAGCTGCCACCACCTGGGCACCGCCCGCAGCTTTTCAGGATGGCATGATCGGCCCTCACTGGAGCAAAGGCTGGATCATTGAGGATTGTGAAATTTCAAATAGCAAGTGTGCTGGGATTTCTCTGGGCAAATATCTTGATCCTGACAACGATAATTACTTTACAAATAAGCAGGTAAAGAGTCCTACCCAGATGGAACGAGATGCAGTTTGTCGTGGCCAGTATCACGGATGGCTGAAAGAAAAAATCGGTAGTCACATTATTCGCCGCTGTAACATTCACCACTGTGAACAGGGCGGCATCATTGGCCGTATGGGCGGTGTGTTTAGTATCATTGAGGACAACCATATTCACCATATTAATAATATGATGGAGCTTGGCGGAGCAGAAATTGCTGGGATCAAAATGCATGCGGCCATTGATGTAATCATGCGCCGTAACCATATCCACCATAGTACGATGGGAATCTGGTGCGACTGGGAAGCACAGGGCACACGCCTTACTCAGAATCTGCTGCATGATAACCAGCGGCCATCGTATACCAAAAATCTTCCGGGAAGCATGATGTCTCAGGATATATTTGTAGAAGTCAGCCATGGCCCGACACTGATAGATAACAATATTCTGCTCTCAGATGCCAGCCTTCGTTTTGCGACACAGGGCGTGGCTATGGTTCATAACCTTATCTGTGGTGCGTTAACCGACGTCGGTGGAGGAACAACTTGGCGCTATACACCATATCACATGCCACACCGTACGGAAGTGATGGGCTTTATGACCTTTCTTCATGGTGACAATCGTTTCTACAACAATATCTTTGTACAGAAATGGCCTTCTGAAGACTATGTGTCCTACAATGATCAAAGCGCAGAGGCCAATCGGGAAAACAGACTTGTCGGCACACACGTTTTCGATGATTATCCAACATATGATGAATGGATTGCTCAGTTCAATTTTATCCAGCGTCCAAACATGAGAGCTTTAGAGCCTGCTCATTCAGGTCATCTGCCAGTCTGGAGTGAAGGAAATGTATATCTAAACGGTGCCAAACCATGGAAAAATGAAGTGAACGGTCTGTTTGTTGAAAACGATTGGGATCTTAAGGTAGAACTGGTGGAAAAAGACGGTCACTATTATCTGAACACAAATGTTTATGATTACCTCAAGGATTTCAGCGATCGAATGATTAATACCGAAATTCTCGGCAAAGCCTTCGAACCGGAAGCATACTTCGAAAACGCGGATGGAACACCGATACGCTTTGACACAGACTACTTCGGAAATCATACCGGTATTCATGTTATCCCGGGTCCATTCGCATCACCTTCTAATAATATTAAGCTCTAATCATAATGAAATGACAAAGGGACGAAGAAAATGACAAAGCAATGACAAAGGCAATGACAAAGGGACGGGGTTCCTGACACGTATTTATGTGTCAGAAACCCCGTCCCTTTGTCACGCTCCAAGATATCCAAGTGCTCCATATTTATGTGCTGCATAATATGCAATTTGTGTTCTCAAATAAACCTCAATATCTTCAATAATTCCAAATATCAAAGCTCGCAATTGGCTATCAAACTCATAAATTCTTTGAATTCTGGAAAACTTAATATTAGGAAAAAATGTTCCATCCTTTTTTCTAAACGGCAAAAAATATGCAGATAACCTATAATAATTTACTTTCTGCAAAAACTTAATACACTCCTGTTCTCTTCCTTCAGGAATAATAAACCCTTTACCCTTAATCAAGGTAAGCTGTTCCTCAAAAAACTTTGGTTCTTTCAATATTAAGTTCACCCTTTTCCGTATAAAAATGTCTCCCCATGGGACACATCACTTACGTGAGAGGTGCGGGGAGTCCTGTTACTATTATGATATGCCATAGATGGAGAAATGTCAATCATCTTATCTAAAATAGTTTGTGTCCCACCGCTGTCCCACCCCCCTGTCCTCCCCAGTTTTATAATGATTTTCTAATATATTTGGCAGTTATCGTTGAACTGTTTTCCACCATATCCTTTACCGTTCCCTGAAACACAATCTCACCACCACTACTACCGCCATCCGGTCCAATGTCGATTATATAATCTGCATTTTTCATTACATCTTGATTGTGTTCTATGATAATTACCGTATTACCCTTATCTACAAATCGTTCAAATAACATCATAATACTCTTTATATCCGAGGCATGAAGTCCGGTCGTGGGCTCGTCCAGGATAAAAATACTTCCTTTATCATCTAAGTGCTTTGCGAGCTTCAAACGCTGTCGCTCTCCTCCTGATAATGTAGAGGTCGGTTGTCCTAGGGAAAGATACCCAAGACCAACTTCCACCATCGCTCTTATGTGTTTGGCTATTTTTCTCTGTTCTTTAAAGAAAATAAGAGCTTCTTCCGCTGACATATCAAGTATTTCCATTACGTTCTTTCCTTGGTATTGAAAAGAAAGAGCCTCTTTGTTATATCGATTTCCATCACACTCTTCACAAACTGTTGTAACCGGATCCATAAATACAAGCTCAGTAGTAATGATGCCTCTTCCTTTACAGGTAGGACAGCCACCTTTACTGTTGAAGGAAAACATCGATGCCTCTTGATTGGTTTCTTTCGAGATTACCTTTCTTATATCATCGAAAAATCCCAGAAATGTTGCTGAGGTTGAACGACCTGTCGCTGTGATCGGAGATTGATCAACAAGTATGATATCTTCAGAATATTCTTTTGCAAATACATCCCTAATCAGCGTACTTTTTCCGGAACCAGCCACTCCGGTTACTACTGTAAGAACATTAAGCGGAATATCAACCGATACATTTTTTAGATTGTGACAATTTGTATCCTTAACAGGTAGATATTTTACCGGAATTCTAGGGTTGTTTTTTACTGGAATGATTTCTTTTATTGCATTCCCCGTCAGTGTCCCTGATAAAAGAAGCTCTTCATAGCTTCCTTCAAATAGTATTTCACCACCATTTTTCCCTGCAAGCGGTCCAACATCAATAATATGGTCAGCAATACCAATGATATCTTTGTCGTGTTCGACGACAAGAACCGTATTTCCTTTATCTCTAAGGCTTCGAAGTAATCTACACATACGATGAACGTCCCTTGGATGCATGCCTGTACTTGGTTCGTCAAATATGTATGTCATTCCACTGAGAGCACTGCCCATATATCTGACAAGCTTAAGACGTTGTGCTTCACCGCCTGATAAAGTGGATGATTCACGATTCATACTTAGATAGGGGAGACCAATATCTATCATTCTGTCTAATGACTCTACCATATCGTGGACAATTGTTACCGCTCTTTTGTCTTCAATTTTTATTAATTCCTCTCTCAAACTTGTAAACTCTAATTCACACATCTCATAGATGTTCTTTCCATTAATCTTACAGGAAAGAGTATGATCATTCAGTCTCTTACCATGGCAATGAGGGCATTCTTTTTGTATAATAAGGTTTAATAGTCTTTTAACAGATGCTTCCTTAATCGTGGAGGTATCGCGCATCAATACAGTCCTTCTTAGTTGATTAACAATTCCCTCAATTTTCTTGTTGATGCATTCCCCATCGGGAGTTTTTGCACCATAATAAAGAATATTCTTCTCTTCTTCCGTGTAATCCTTAAATTTCTTATCTAAATCAAATAGCTCTGACTCGATATAGATTTTCCAATACCAATTACCAACTCCATAGGCGGGTAGCTTGACCATTCCCTCATTCCAAGATTGTTCTGGATCAACTAATCCCACAGTATCAATATCTGTAACATTGCCTAAACCGGAACATGTTGGACACATTCCATTCGGATCATTAAATGAAAAATAAGATGCCGTCCCAATATATGGACTCCCTATTCGTGAATATAAAACTCTAAGTGCTGAATACAAATCGCTTATCGTACCAACTGTTGAACGTGAATTACCTCCTAGTCTGGACTGATCAACGATAACCGATGCTGAAAGATTACCAATATAGTCAACTTTTGGTTTTTCATACTTTGGCATTCTTCCTCTGACCCATGCAGTATAGGTTTCATTCATCTGTCTCTGGCTTTCAGCTGCTATTGTATCAAATACAATACTCGACTTACCAGAGCCGGATACACCCGTAAATACAACTATTTTATTCTTGGGAATTGAAAGTGATATATTTTTTAAGTTATTTTGGTGTAAGCCTTTGATTTCTATCATATCATTCATTCTATTTACCTACCTTACATACTGGAATTTGGATTTCTGTGAGCCACTCATCTTCGCTGTCTTTATTCCAGACTCCATCAATATGATTTTCACGAATCGAACTATTAATCATTAATCCATTTTCTTCAATATAATGAAGCACAGATTCGTAGGATGATGAAAGTGTATTATAGCTTCCTTTGTGAAAAATACAGGCTGCATGAGGAACCTCAGGAATTATTTTAAATTTGATTTTATCTGTATCATCCTTTAACTCTGTTACCGTCTCGCATGCTTCTATTAAAACACGCTCTTCCTTATATCCTGGTTCTGGATAGCTTATGAAACAATATTCAGGCCTTGCACATTCACATCCTAATCGTTCCATTTCATGCCCCATCTCTGGCATCATTACAAAAAGATCATCATAAGAATCAATCCTCCTGGTCATACTTGCAATAATTACCTCTGGCAGACTCTTGATAAGCACATGTGAAGTAAAGTTCTTCACTGGTGTATCTAATGCCTGCTCAACCTTTGCTAGGAGTTTGGTCAAATCTGCGATTTGCATCATAAGCTGATTTCTTTTCATTCTTAACAAATCTTTTTCATTAAGCCCGCTGATGATTGCCTTTATCTCATCAATCCTAAACCCAATTTCTTTTAAAGCAAGAATCTGATGTAACTCTCCCATCTGGGAGAGTGTGTAATATCTGTAGTTAGTCTCTGTATCAATAACTTTTGGTTTTAGAAGATTTTCATCATCATAATAACGAAGTGCTTTTATTGTTACATGATTCATACTCGCAAACATACCAATCTTATAAAGTGTATCTGGTGTTTTTTCTTTACAGTAATGGTACTCGTTTATGTTCATATGTATTCCCTCTTTCCTACTAATATAGTTGTAATATACAACCTCCCCTAAGGGGTAGAGTCAAGTCCTCTTCTTCACAAAATTATCTTTATCTTTTAGTCCAAAAACTCTTTTTATTATACCATACGAGTTGCAAATATTGGTAATAATTATTCTCAGCAAATCCCTAGTAAGTGAAGTGAGATACGCCTGTCGGCAGGTTTACAATGCTCACGGCGTATGTTCCGTCGGCAGTTTTTGTCGTCGTCACTGTATAGTTTACGCTTCCCGCTTTACAGACTGAACAGATTCTACCTTTTTGCTCTTTTCAGATACAAAGAAACCAGTTTCCGTTTCTTATCCTCCGACAGAAGCAAGTATTTTCTCAATTTGAAAACTCTTTACAAAGAGCTTAAAGCTACGCTTATTTAGAGCCCCAAAAAAAGAGGTTCTAAAATCCTGTAAAACCGCATATATGCGATAGTTACAGGCTTTTAGAGCCTCCTGTAAAATCATTATAAAATTATGTCAAATATATTGATTACTTTCGTAATGGTATCAGGCATCATTACTTATTCCTTTACCACCCACTCGTATTCATAAGCAGTTTCTACAGAGTTGTTTCCACCGCCCATACCGATAACAATATATACTTTATCTCCATTAGCATAACCGCTCGGCATTTCACCTCCGACCGTGGCACTTTCGCCCCAGTATCCTGTATTCGTATCGTTCTTGCCGGTCATTAAATAACTTCGTGTGATTTCTTCTGTTATGTCATATAAACTTGTATCATAACCAACAAATGGATCATCATCATTTACATATGAAATTCTTGCTCCCAGCGAAGCACCAAGGTGATAACAGATATTTGACGAGGTGTTTGCAGTGATTTTCAAGTCAATCTTTACCTGTTCGCCTCCCAGATAACTGTCCTTCGGAATACTCGATGTTCCTACATTTTCGACAAATTCCCCATTGTGATTATCGTGAGTCTGTCCCCAATACCACCAACTGCCATCAATAACCTCACAGCGATAAATATAGCTTCCGCTGCCTCCGCTCCATGTACTTGAATAAACACCATCATTCGCGCTTGTTTCATATTTATTTTCAAACGACCGCATCAGTTTCCAATAACCGATTGTTTCCTTCGGGCTTGCAAGATATCCTTTCCCCTTCATCCAGTCAAGGAATTTCGCCCTGTCTTTGCCAAACTCCAGCCATTTATAAATAGCCTCCGCTATGTTTCCTTCAACCATATCATCATCCGAACCGAACGCCGAACGATTATCGCCCACCATATCAAGGATATTCTCCCGTATTCTCATCAGCGAATCTATCCTTGCCGCATAGTCCATATCGATAGGGAACTTTAAAAGATTACTCCATGACAGCAGTCCGTATGCGTCAAAGGTTGCGAGTAATTTCTTGATACGGTCCTTTTCCGTCGCAATTGCATTCGTGTTTGTGTATTTGGACATGAAGCTGCGCTTTATCTCATCTGCCACCTGCCGGTCAAGCATACTGCGGAGTTCCTTATCTGCATTTATCTCCTCCAGCGGCTTCCCGCTTGCCTTGGCGTATGCCGTGCGGAAATCACGCTGCATGAAATCAAGACCGCTGCCCATATTATAGAAAATGATGTCCCAGCTGTCGGCGGAAATATTACCGTCAGAAGCTACATTCTGTTTCAGATATACGTTGTATGCACATTCAACGGAATAATCCTGCCACATCTCGGCTCCGGCTTTCGTCGCCTCAACAACAGCTTTTCCAAGCTTCGCCGCGGGAATAACATCCATCGCCGCATAAACGAATTCTTTCGATGCCTCCTTATAATCACCGCTTTCATATAACTCCAAAGCAGCCGCAACAGCTCCTGATGCCGCTCCTCCGGCATATGTTTTCAGCTTCTCGATAACCGTCTTGTCATACATGGATTTTGTAATAGCCTCCGCGATAAGCTCCGCACCCTGTCCTGCAATATCACTGATATCTCCGTTTTTTGCGTTAGTAATAAATGCTGCCGTGTTATTCAGCTCTTTCGTTATTTTCTGCATGATAATGCCCTGCACGGTCTCATCCGTAAAGCCCATTTTATCAAGTGCCTCGGTGAAGCAGTCGGTTAGTTCCTCATTTGGTTTTGCACCCGTGACATTCTGTACTGCAAGCGTTTCGGCGTATTTATCGAGTGCCTTCTCTTTTTCGAGTTTCAATGCCGCATAGCGGGAAAAATGCGGCGTACCGAACTGTAAATATCCGTTTTGCATCGCTTCGGCGTCAGGAAGTATGTACTCCCACTCATAGCTTTCATTATTATAGTACGCACCCATAATCGTGAGATAATCGTCTTCAGAAACGGATTCCGGAAGCCTAATTTTCACCGTCACCGTTTCACCGAGTGTATGTCCGCCATCGTCAGAAGACAGCTTCACCGGAGCAGAAAGAAAGTTAGCACCGTAATCAGCCGTTATCTCGTTTTCATCCGCCGTCTCAATGCTGACCTTTACTGTGTTCCCAAATGTTCCTGCAGGGATTACGACTTCAATCCCATCCCTTTCATAGTTTCCGATAGTTGTTTCCGCATCCTTCTCTGCTTTCCCTGAGACAGAAGCATTACCGGATGAATTTGTATTGTCTTTCTGCTCGTTATTTTCCGAACTGTCCGGCTGTTCATGATTGGAACTGTCTGTCTGCTTATTTTCATTTGAGTTAACTGCTCCGTTCTTTCTGTCTGTATCATCATTATCACACGATACAAGGAACAGCATGAGCACCAGAACCACCAGTGTAAATACCTTTCTTTTCATAAAACCTCCTTGTCTTTTGAAGGAAAATGCGAGTCCCTGCGAGCAGAGGTTTTTCTCCTTTTCCTTTCATTACCTATTTGAATAATGGACTGTTACAGTTTGCACATCTGTCATTGTTCATGTCATTGAAGGTCTTGCATATCATGCATGGTATCTCGTTGTCGCTGGATTTGTCATACTTCTCGTATTTGAACGGAAGCTGCGGATAATAACGGACACGGTCGCCGACGTTAAGATATGGGTAGTATTCCAGGGCGCCTCGTCCCCGGTCAAAGTGCTCCACACTCCGTTCCTTTTTACCTTTATCGGTACGGAAGGTCAGTACATATTCCGTATAATGCACCACTTCCCATCGTTCATCGCTCCTGTCATTCACATGCTTTGTTTTATTATGACTCTGTTTATCCGTTACCACGCCGTCCCAGCTCCGTTTGGCATTTGAAATGAAACATGATAACAGATAAATAAAAAAGAAGGCAATTGATATTCCTGCGCCAAAAATCAAAGCATCGGCTGTTTCCACCTCGTCCGACACAAAACTGACAATCAGATAGACGACAAACGGAAGCGGTATCAGAATAAACGCACAGCCACGGGCTGATTTTTTACTTTTTCTTATGTACTCGGTTATTTCCGGAGCATTGATGCGGTCGGAAAAGCCGATTCGTCCCGTCAGGGTATTTTCTTCCCCGCCCATATTTTCGCCGATTTTCTTTCCTGCGCTGGGCAGCACTGCCTTTCTGCAGTCCGGGCAGAACTTTCCCTCTTTATTTAGCCGCGCACCACAGCCGGTACAGAATTTAGCCATTTGTTTTCCTTTCTTTAATAAACCTGCTATTATGATTAACCAGATTAATTATATCAAGGCTGCAGGTTGATTTCCACGCTTGGCACGAATTTTGCAATGCTTCTTTATTTGGCACGCATTGAAATGATTCCATGGTTATGCTACACTTGTATTCATGATGAATCCGGGGGTGATAATGTGTCGTTTTCCGACAGATTGAAGTATTTATATGAAAACATGGGAGCAACCAGTGCTGCATTGGCACGTTATGCGGAATGTGCCCCGTCAAATTTCAGCCGTTTATATGCAGGTTCCAGATTACCAAAGCCCGGCAGCCCCACCATGAACAAGCTTCTTGATGGTATCTACCTGTATGCCGACAGTATTAATGCACTATCTGCACTGTGTTCCGTCTACGGGGGCTGTCCGGGTGAAACATCCGATATAATTAAAACCCGACTCCAAAGCTGGCTTTTTCAGGATGAACCGGAATTCATTCCGGCAAAGTCCTTAAAAACAAAAAAGCACCCATCCACTCCCTTTCTTCGCTTCGGGGATAAATTGAATGCTGTCATGAACCTGCTTGATTTATCAAATATCCGGCTCAGTAAAGCGGTAAAGCTGGATCCGTCCAATATCAGTCGCTTCCGGAACGGAATGCGTACCCCGAAATCTAATCCACAGCTGACAGAGTTTCTCTGCACAAAACTGATGGAACGGGTAACGGAGCAGAAAAAAGAAAAGGATTTACTGCAGCTGATGAACCTCCCATTATCCGACGATATCGATTCAGATACATTAAGTCTTGCATTTTACCAATGGTTATGTGATTTTGGTTCCCAGACAGAGTCTGATACCATTGACCGGCTATTAGAGCATATTGATGCCTTTTCCCCGGAAAGCAAAGTGGTTCTGCCTGATTTTCCTTCCATTGCCGCGCAGGCATCCAGGCAGGAGCCCCGCAGTCTTTATTATGGATTTTCCGGCTTGCAGGAGGCAGTCATCCGGTTCCTCGTAAATGCGGCTGCAGAAAAAGTACCGGAACTCTGGCTTTATTCCGACCAGGGCATGGAATGGCTGTTTGGGAATCAGGAATTCCTGCTTATATGGATGTCACTCATGGGGGAATGTATCCGGCGGCAGGTAAAGATAAAAATCATTCATAATATTGACCGGAACCTGTCGGAAATGGTATCCGCCATCGGGAACTGGATGCCTCTGTATATGTCCGGCATGATTGAGCCGTATTTCTGTAGGAAGAAAGCAGACGGAAGGTTTTCACATACCCTTTTCCTCTGTCCGGGAAATTCCTGCATTAAAGCCTGTCATGTGACAGGCTGTGAAGCAGACGGATGGTATTCCTACATTACAGAGGAAGCACAGCTCAGCCTGCTTTCCAAGGAATTTGACTGTCTTCTGTCCGTCTCCGAACCGCTGCTCCGAGTTTATCCGGACTGTGGATTCAACAGTCTGCAGCTGGCTTCCGGTTCAGGTGGCAGCTTTACTTCACTGACCAATACCCTCTCTGTAGCAACCATGCCGGAGTCATTAATCCAGTCATTCTGCAAACGCCTTAAGCTTACACAAGAAGAAGCTGCCCTGCTCCATAGGACCTGGAGAAAACAGCGGAATGATTTTCTGTCGCAAATAGAAAACGGGACAGTTACTGAACTTGTCCCGGCTGTGGATGATAATCTTCTCTTTCAGGGTACTGTTTTCACTGAGTTTGACAGCAGCACCTGCAGCCAAAGTATCACCTATACTGCGGAAGAATACACCATGCATATATCAAATATCATAAAACTGTTTGAGACATATCCGGATTACCGGCTATATTCCCTTCCGGAATCCCCGTTTACCAACATTGCACTTTATCTGTCTAGTGAATACGCAGTCGTTGTTAAGACTAGTGCTCCAACGATTTCTTTTGTCTTCACGCATACATTTATGATTCACGCTTTCGATGAATACATAAACCGGATTAAGGAGCAGTACAGAATAGATAGGAACACTCTACGGCATGATTTAATGAGGTATCTGTAACATATATCGAAAAACAGAAATGCTAGCACCACTACTTGTTTTCATATAAAACCTGTATCTTCTCCGGCTGCAATCCATAAATGCCACTTTCCAGCTTTCGGTAATGTTCTACTCCAACATCAAGCAGCACTGAAAATTCTTCCTGTGTACATCCACAGTTTTCTCTGGCAGCTATTCGAGTCCTTCAGCTAACTTAAGCACAGGGTAAACCCATCCTTATCAAGGGTACTGATGCATTCACCATCCCATGTCTCATAATCTGTACTACTTGCCTGTACCGGTGTTTGCGATGCAATACCCATCATCATGGCACAGATAGCGGAAATCAGAAGAATCATTGCCTTCTTCATTTATTATTTATCCTCTTGTTCAGACAAAATCGTTTGCTACTTCGCTTTCGTAAGCACATATTCTTTACTTTCGCCATCTCTTGTTATTCTCATGCTTATCTTCTTACTGCTTGTCTTTTTTATTGTAAATGTACCCTCAACCATCAGATTCTCCAATTCAAACCCTTTCATATTAACATAATACCCGGTAAAAGAGCTGTTCTTCTCATCTTTGACATAGAAAGAATCATACGTCTCAAATGTTGCATTACCCTGCCGGGCTACATATTCAATCATATTGTAATTGACCAGGCCCTTTGAAGTACTAAGCTCAAGCCTGATTCCC
>DATESP010000075.1:0-23471 GCA_035270645.1 Mobilitalea sp.
GTTATGGATCGACCAATACACCAGACTTATTCAGTGGTATTGTTGTTAGGGGTGAAGCTTATAATTTACCGAATAATTTAATTAGTTATACTATAGAGGACTACATTTCATCCTTACCAGGCTATACTGCTCAAGTGTTAACGTTTTCAGTTATGATTGTATTCTTAATAATTATTACAGCATTTGTATTAGGTATATTTATTTATGTATTAACTATTCAAAAAACCAGTATGTTTGGTGTAATGAAAGCGCAAGGCATATCTAATGGTTATATTGGTGCATCTGTTATAGTTCAAACGTTTTTACTTGTGGCATTTGGAATTTTCATTGGACTAGTGCTAACAGCATTAACAGGGATATTCTTATCTGATGTGATTCCATTTGCGGTGAACATCATGTTTTATTTGGTAATTACAGCTGCCTTTTTCTTATTTGCACTTTTTGGAGGATTATTCTCAGTGAGTGCTGTATTAAAAATAGACCCATTAAAGGCAATAGGAGGTTAATATGAAACAATTAATAGAAATGACTGGTGTAACCAAAGATTTTTTACAAGGTGATAATGTCATAAGAGCTCTTAAAGAAACAAATTTTATTGCCTATGAAGGAGAACTTATTGGGATTGTGGGTCCATCAGGGTCTGGTAAATCCACGTTTTTGACTATTTTAGGTGGATTACAAAAGCCAACAACAGGAAGAGTCTTGTTAAATGGCAAGCCATTTAGCGAGTTAGATATTAAGGAAAAATCAAAAATTCGTTTAGAAAACATTGGTTTTATATTACAAGCTTCTAATTTGATACCTTTTTTGACCATTAAGGAACAGATGGTTTTATACAATAAAGTAACCAAATCGAAAGTTAATCAACCATGGATGAATGATCTTTTTTTGAAACTCGACGTGGAAAAACTAAAGGATAAATACCCTAATGAATTATCGGGTGGTGAAAGGCAACGATCAGCGATCGCCAAGGCATTATATCATCAACCTTCCGTTATCTTTGCTGATGAACCAACAGCAAGCTTAGATACCAATAGAGCATATGAGGTCGTTAAGCTATTAGCTAAAGAAACCAAAGAACAAAAGAAGGCGACCATAATGGTTACTCATGATGAAAGAATGTTAGAATTCTGTGATAAAGTATATGTGATAGTTGATGGCGTATTAAGTGAAAGAACCAGTGCATGATATTAATAACAAGTATGAAAGTCTTGCTCACTTTCAATCAACCGAATGAGAAAGGATGTGGGAGATATTATGTCAAGGATGCCGGTTTTATTTGTAGGGCATGGTTCACCTATGAATGCCATTGAAGATAATAATTATACAAGAACATGGAGAAGTATAACTGAAAGAATACCAAAACCTGAGGTTATATTATCTGTTTCAGCTCATTGGTATACAAAAGGGACTAGAATTATGAACGAGGAAAATCCCAAAACTATATATGACATGTATGGTTTTCCTAAAGAATTATATGAAGTTTCTTACAACACAGCGGGTTCACCCAGCATTGCAAAAGTCTCCAAGGATATGATCACAAGGGAAACGAATTATGACAATTCTTGGGGTATTGATCACGGAACCTGGTCAGTATTAGTTCATATGTATCCAGATAGAGACATTCCTGTATATCAAATAAGTATAGATGCTGATGCTCCACCAGAAGTACATTACAAAATTGGTAAGGAGCTGAGAGACTTAAGAGAACAGGGAGTTCTGATACTTGGTACTGGGAATATTGTTCATAACCTAAGACTGGTCGATTGGGGCATAGCAGGCAAGGGGTTTGATTGGGCATATGAATTTGATGATTATATTCACGAAAACATTCTTAAAAAGAATCACGATAATATTCTGAAGTTTAATGAGCTTGGTAATATCGCAAGGTTGGCAGTGCCGACTCCGGATCATTTGTATCCATTAATTTATACACTCGGAGCGTCGGATGATAATGATAAAATCAGTGTTTATAATAAATTCTGTGAGTTAGGCTCATTGTCAATGACTGCTTATCTTTGGGAATAGAGCAAAATCTTCAAGCCCGACTAATCATGTATCTTAAGCACTGAAGTCGGATGGGCTACAGGGATATGTGGATACAAAAAAAATTATTTGTTAGTGAAAGAGTCAGTTGATATGAACTGGCTCTTTTTGAAAAATGTAGATGAAATATAATGGATTCTTATGTATAATTGAAGAAATAGTGTATTATGACCGAACACAAAAAATGATAAAAAGATAGGTGACGTATGAAAAAAGCAATATTTTTAGACTTTTATGGAACGGTAGTACATGAAGATGACACGGTAATTGAGAAAATAACACAGGAGATTTTTGAAACGGGAAATGCAGCTGATAAATCTGAGATAGGTACATATTGGTGGAAGGAATTTCAAACGTTATTTATTAATTCATACGGTGATTCATTTCGGACACAAAGAGACTTGGAAATTCAGTCACTACAAAGTACTATTCAGTATTTTCATTCAACAGCTGATGCATTGCAAATGAGCAATTTTATGTTTCAGTATTGGGTGAAACCACATATTTTTGATGAATCAAAAATTTTTTTTGAACTATGTAAATTACCTATTTATATAGTTTCTAATATCGATAGAACAGATATAGTACAAGCATTGGAATTTCATAAACTTATGCCGTCAGGCATATTTACTAGTGAAGATGCAAAATCGTATAAACCAAGAAAAGAATTATTTGAACTGGCATTAAGTACTACGGGATATAGTTCGTATGAGGTTGTACATATTGGAGACTCATTGACGAGTGATATTAAAGGCGCAAATGAAGTGGGTATTCAGCCTATATGGATTAATAGAAATAATAGGGAAGTACCCAAAGGAGTTCTTGCGGTTAATGAATTAACAGAGGTATTTAATCTATACAAATGGTGAGAAACCTTGTAGCTTTATTTTTGATGTTCTTAATTTATACATATGCAGAACCCAGTTCCAACTTGGTATGTTAAATAAAGTACCAATAAAAAATAGAAATATAATGCTTTAATATGACATGCTGTTGTCTTATTAAGAGTGATATACTAATTGTAAGAAAATAAAACTAAGGAGTAAGGCATGGAACAAAAATTTCAAGACTTTTTAATGAGTGTTCCCGCAGAGGAACAAGGTATAGTACTAGAACTAGATAAATTATTTAGAGAGCATGGTTGTGAATATGACATAAAAGAAGCAAAGCAAGGTTATTTGGTTTCTTATTTAAAAAAGATAGATAAAAAGAAAGTAACAATTGTCAATTTTGTATTTAGAAAGACAGGTGTTAAGATACGTATATATGCTGCAAATATTCCGATGTATCAAAGCATATTAGAGAGAGCACCAAAGAAAATGAAAGAGGAGATAATAAAAGCTGGTGACTGTAAAAGGCTATATGATCCAAATGCATGTAATCCAAAATGTCAAATGGGATATACTTTTATTATGGACGGAGAAGAATATAAGAAATGCAGAAACATGGCATTTATGCCAACACTTTGTAAAGAAAATGATGAGTATATAATAGAATTTGTTCAGTCAGAGCTATTAGAAATGTCTAAGAAAAGTAGTTAACTATAACAAACTAATCCCAAGAGGTACAAACTAAAACTTGTATCTCTTTTTTATTAGCGCGGCATACGCGAACTCTAACGAATGAAAGTCTTGCATATGCCTTTGTAGTAGGAATCACATACAAGTCGAATAAATGCTTGATTAATGTAACTTATTCAAGTAAACTTTCAAAGCAGGCATAGGTCGTATTGCAATTAATCGTGTAGGAATACAATTCAGTCATTGATTAATTATATAAGTTTGATATTATTATATTATCAGTAGTGGTTTATCATAAAAGAATAAGTGCTAGTTTTGGAGGATTAATTATGGAAGAGTTTACGAAAATCAAAGAAGTAAGTAACTCAATATCGGAGAGAAAAACGTCAAGGACAGCACCTGACGAGATAAAGGATCCTAGCTATATGTTTCCTGCCTTCTCTAACGGTGAGGTGCTTTTGAATAAAAGACAGGGGAGACTCCCGGCAATGGGTTGGAACAGCTGGAATGCCTTTGGCAGTAAGAACAATGAGGTGCTTACAAAGGCAATGGCTGATGAAATCGTTCGATTGGGACTGGCGGAGCTGGGTTATGAGTATGTAGTGCTCGACGACGGCTGCTATAAGTCCGAACGTGTAGACGGATTGCTTTCAAATGAAACTATGAAATTTCCTAACGGTTTTGAGTTATTATCTAAATATATTCATAGCAAAGGACTTAAATTTGGTATGTACAATGATATAGGTACACATCTTTGTGCGGGTTCTGCAGTAGGCACCTGCGGCTTTGAGGATGTGGACACGAGATCTTATATTAATTGGGGAGTTGACTTTATAAAGGTTGATAATTGCTACTACCTTTGGGATGATGCAACATTCTCAGATGCAGCAAATGCAAAATATACGTATGCTCCAAATATCAAAGGTATTACAATCTCAGGTAATGGACTGAAAATGACTTTGAATGCTGTTAAGGACGGTGTTCTGTTAGGTCAAGGTGCATCAAAGAACAGAGAAAACTATGTATCTAATATCGGTACCTTCGATGGAACAAATGTTGGTACGACACCTGTCGGTGACCTCTGGTGTGAATTAGCATTTCCTTTGAATGTACCGGCTGCCGGTGAATATTCCATAACGGTCAATTATGCAAGCGGCGAGGAGATTGGTACAGGACGCTGGCTACAGCTCGCAGTCGGAAATGCTCATAACGAAGTTCGTTATTATGATAATATGCTTCCTCTTACCAAAAGCACCACTGACTTTATAGACTCCCATGAAATAACTGTAGTTTTACAGGAGGGTGATAATATTATACGCCTTATGAATCACAGAAGGCAGGAAAATACCCTTAATTCCTATGCTACTTTCCTTGATGGCTTGAACAAGGCCAACCCTGACCAAAACATTGTACTATCAATATGTGAATGGGGAAAAACACAGCCTCAGAACTGGGGCTATAAGGTTGGTGATTCATGGCGTATTCTTAATGACATTACCTTTAATGTAGGATCTGAAGAAAATCCGGGCTCTGCTGAATGGAGCTCTAACAATACCGCAAGTATAACCTCTCAGTATAATAAAGCAGTTATTATGGATGAGTTTGCTGGGCTAGATAAGGGGTGGAACGATCCTGATATGCTTGTAATCGGAATGAATGGAATAACCAATACTATGAGTAAAACACATATGACTATGTGGTGTATGATGAATTCTCCGCTTATGCTCGGAATGGATTTGAGACGCATTACAAAGGGTGATGAGCTTTGGTATATCATAGCAAATAAAGAAGTGGTTGCATTGAATCAGGATACACTAGGAATTCAGGCTAAGAGAATATACTGTTCTATAGCGAATACCAATCCTGATACAGCTTATGTAACAAATAACAACCGAGTTGATATTCTGGTAAAGCCACTTGCCAATGGAGATATTGCATTGTCCTTTATTAATTTGAGCGACTCAAGAAATATTGACGAGCATTCGATTGATATAAACCACATTCTAGGTTATATTGGGCATAAATTGATTGATGCCGATAAATATAAAAATGCATCAAGCTATGAAATAAAGGATTTATGGTCAGGAGAGATTACAAAGAACACTTCTGGGATTTTCACAGTTAAGGGCCTTGATGCCTATGACAATGTAACTATAAGAGTTACACCTGCTTAAATACTCAATGTAACTGCTCTTGTAAATGTTATAAATCATTTTAACGAAAAGGACCTATCATATGAGGATAAATGATACTTCAGGTCATCAGGAGGTTTATGTTACAACTGAACAGTTTGTAACCATGATATTTCGAAGTAGTAAGGGAGAACTAGAGCCAATGCGAGATGGTATCTCATCGGGACATCTTGCTTATGCTTTATGTAAGGGTATCATAGAGGACTATGATATAACAAATAGAAGCAATCCGATTGAGCGGCGATCTGCTGCCAGAATTATTCATGAAGCTCTTTTGACAGAATTTTCAGAAAGAGATGAGGATGAATGGTCAGCTGCAGAAAACCTTCTTGATTTATATAGCTGCCGTACCTGCGTTAAGCATATTGCTCAGGTATATGTGAAAGGTATCATGTTCAGTCATGAAAATAACGTATTTGATGTCAAGGGTAATATCAGTCTTTCGGAAGCTTCAGGAATTATTATAAGAATGCTTGATAGGACGAAACGTATACCTCAAACTGAGAACAGAGTGTTTATAAGTAAATTGATACAACCCGATGAAGCTTGGGAGATGCTACAGGATCGTAGGTCAAAGCTTATCGATGTAAGGACGGAAGAGGAATATATGCAGGGACATATTGATGGAAGTATATGTATACCCCTACATGACATATCCAATAATCCTTTTTCGGTGAGTGTTAGAAAGGATTCTCCGATCATACTTTACTGTCAAAAGGGGTATAAAAGTTCATTAGCAGCACAAGCCCTTATAAATGCAGGCTACAGCAAAATCTACACCATTCCAGGTATAGAGCAGTATCGATATAATTTAATAAAGTAATATACTATTACATCAGATTACAAATTGGCTTAAATCAATTGGATATAAGAAATAGCTTTACTTAATAATAAAAGGGTAACTGTTCAGTGTCTTCGCAGTTACATGGCATCTTACGATGCCTATGCACACAAAATGGATAAAATACATCCATTTTGGCGCTGACTCACTCGAATCCACTGCGTGATTCTCGGGGGTTCTGAATAGTTACATAAAAGGTTTCTTTAATTAAGTAATTGTAACAGAAAGTAAATATTCTAGTAAATATTCTAGATTAATAAAAACCCTCGATATACGATTAAATGGACGTATCGAGGGTTTTTAGTACAAACAGGATAAATGCACAGGATAAATGTAAACTTAATATATTGTTTTCTGTAGAAACATGCGTCAACACGACAATTTAGATAATGCATTGTCGCGAATCCGTCTTACAAAATGATAATATTGATACTATGATTTAAGTAAAATATATCACAAAGAATAGAGTAAATCTAAGGTCTCATATATACTGAGGAGTGCCATTTGGACGATATATTTAAGTCGGAGGAAAAGTATATGATCGTAAAAGGAACTTATTTTCAAAACGATATGGATAAACCATTGGCCTATGGTGATGTAGAGATTTTTAATACGAAGCGTCAAAGACTAAGGGGAGAGAAGGAAAAGGAAGCAGTACTTTGTGAGCCTGTTATGGTAGGCTTTTGCGGTACAGATTATGAGTTCCTTCGCATGAGTAGCAAGGGGTTAATTGGACCCAAATTTCCTGAAGGGCAAAATCGATTGATCAATGGACATGAAGGGATTGTATGGGTACCCTCAGAGAACCGATTTGCAATCGTATTAATTCGAGGGGGTGACAGCTATGACCCCACCAGATATACAGAGGAGGAGACCTACTTTGAATATGGCTGTGACGGTGCAGATGGCTTGTTCTGTGATCAGCAATACTTTCATCCGGATATGCTGCTTCGGATTCCAGAGGGATATGTAAGGGATGGAAAGCTGGACTTAGAATTTGCTAAAAAGATGGTATTTCCGGATCCGTATGCATGTATGATATTTCAGCTGGAAAGAATGGAGGACCTTGGAAGTGCCCATAATTTCCGGATTGAGATGGCCAAAAACCACTGTAGCGAAGAGAAAGCAAGAGCTCTTGCGAAGGATTACATATTTGATCGAACCGTTATATTTGGTCTTGGAACGACAGGAATGTTTGTCGGAGATTCAATTTCCCAAAATCATATAAATGCGAAGATTTTACTGGTTGGAAGAAGTGATATCGATAGCCCCAAGGTTAAGTTTGCACTGGAACAGACAGGGGGACAGTATCTGCAGAATGATTTTGCTACAGAGGAGGAGCTGGCTAAAGCAATAATTGATAAGCTTGGTGGCAGAGCAACCACTTTTATCGGAGTCAGTGGCAGTGAAGTGGAGCATAGGATAGCTTTTACACATAGGGTACTGGGCTGCAACGGAATATATAACAGCTTCTCCCTAGGACCGAAGGTGACCTTCGATAGTATGCCATTTGGTTTTGAGAACCATCTAATCTTCGGATCTATTAATTTCAGGCAGGATCATATGGAAAAGGCAATTGAAATTCTGGCTGAAAGCCGTTATAACGAGATTGTTGAGCTGATTGACAAGAAGGAATTCGTTTCTGATCCCATCGGAGCTTATAACAATCGGATATTCTGCAAAAAGGCACCAATGAAAACAGCTGTTATATGGAATGAAAAATATATTAATCTTGAAGGAGCAGGTAAATAATATGAAAACAGTACGCATAGAAAAACCATTTGAAATTGAGGTCACAGACATAGATATGCCCAAGCTTAAGGAAGGGGAGGCATTACTAAAAATTCGTTACTGTGGCATCTGTGGAGCCGACGTAGCCAGCTATACTGGAAATCAGCCCTTTACAACATATCCTAGGATTCCCGGACATGAATTTAGTGCGGAGATTGTCTCTATCCCAGAGAATGATAAAGGATTAAAGGCAGGCGATATAGTGACTGCAAATCCCTATTTTAATTGTGGTTCTTGTTATTCCTGCCATAGAGGTTTTGTTAATTGCTGTGTAAGCAATCAGACCATGGGAGTACAAAGGGATGGAAGCTTTTGTGAATATGTTGCTATGCCCATAGAACGCATAATTCACGGTAAGGGCTTATCAGCCAAGGAGTTAGCCTTAATTGAGCCTTTTACCATCGGCTATCACGCAATCAACCGTGCGACTGTGAATAAGGGCGACAAGGTATTAATCGTAGGTGCGGGTGCCATTGGTCTGTTCGCTCTTATTGCCGCAAAAGCAAGGGGAGCTGAGGTATATGCTACGGATATATTAGATGGAAGGCTGCAGATGGCATTGGAATTTGGTGCAGCAGGAGTGATTAATTCCAAGCATTCTGATATCGTGGAAGAAACGAAAAAAATTACCAATGGAAATGGCTTTGATGTCTGTGTAGAGGCTTGCGGACTATCAGAAACTTTTCTGACCTGTATCGACTGTGCTGCCTTTGCTGCCAATATCATACTGATTGGTAACGGTAAAAAGGAAACCACTTTCCTACATTCAATTATCCTAAAAAAGGAGTTGAATATCTTTGGAAGCCGGAATTCCTATACCAGTGATTTTAAAGAGGTTATAGATTTGGTTGCTGGCGGTAAGGTGGATATAATGAAGATGGTAAGTTCAATCTATCCGATGGATCGGGCAGATGAAGCATTTAAAGCATTGGCAAATAATTCGGGTAATCTGGCAAAAGTATTGGTTGAGATGTAGGAGAGGATAGAAAATGATGAAGGAAACAATTATTCAGTTTGGTGAGGGCGGCTTTCTAAGAAGCTTTGCTGATATGTTTATACATAAAATGAATGAGCAGGGCTTGTATGACGGTAGGGTTGTAGTTGTACAGCCAATAGAGAAAGGCTTGGTATCCGTATTAAATAATCAAAATGGAGTTTATCATCAATATTTACGGGGAATCGAGGGAGGAAAAGTAATTAATGAATGTACTAAAGTAACCTCCATCTCTCGAGGTATCAATCCATATACAGATTTTGAGGAATACTTAAAGCTGGCTCATAATCCGGATATGCGTATAATCATATCAAATACAACGGAAGCGGGAATCGAGTTTTTAGGAACAGAAAAGCTACAGGATCAGCCACCGAAATCATTTCCGGCGAAACTGGCGGTGTTGCTTTATGAAAGGTTTAAGGCAAAGCTGCCGGGATTTATTATTTTCTCTTGTGAACTGATTGATCACAATGGGGATTACCTAAAGCAATATGTTCAGCAATATGCAAGGCTATGGGAGCTTCCGGAATCGTTCATGACCTGGATTGAGAAGGAAAATCATTTTTGTAATACCCTAGTAGACCGAATCTGTACCGGATATCCCCGGGATGAAGCGGAAGATTTAGTTAAGGAACTGGGAATGGAAGATCTTTTGATAAACACTGCTGAGATTTTTCATCTATGGGTGATTGAAGGGAATTTTGAAGATGAAATTCCGTTAAGTAAAGCAGGTGTAAATATGATATGGACTAATAATGTCTCTCCTTATAAGAAAAGGAAGGTACGTATTCTGAACGGCGGACATACCTCCATGGTGCTGGCTGCCAGATTATATGGGTTATCTACGGTCAAGGAATGTATTGATGATGTAACGGTGAATGCTTTTTTACACAGGACGATATTTGAGGAAATTATTCCGACCTTAGGCAATACGGAGGAAGATATCCAATTCGGAACGGCCGTACTGGAGCGGTTTGCTAACCCCTTTGTGAAGCATCAGCTACTAAGCATTGCTTTAAATTCAGTTAGCAAATTTAAGACAAGAGTTTTGCCTACGATGTTAGAGTACTACGATAATAACAAAGCTCTACCCCTGTGTATGACCCTTTCATTGGCAGCGTTGATTGCATTTTATCGTACAGAGGAGGCTAATGACGGAGAGGATATTATCTCATTTATGAAAAATGCATCGGTAGATGATATACTAAAAAAGGTAGAATACTGGGGAACTGATTTATCATTTACGAAGAATATGGTTGAACATTACCTGGAGGTTATAAACAAGCAGGGTATGAAAGCGGCTTTTGAGGAGGTGTTGGCTTGACACATATGTTAATCAATCCTAACGATAATGTGGAGGTTGATTTACTGACTGGGCATAAGGTGGCATTAAAGTCTATTGCTTCTGGCGAGAATGTGATTAAATACGGATTTGTCATCGGGCATGCTACTCGTGATATTGAGAGGGGCGAACAGGTTCATACAGATAATTTGAAAACAAACCTAGGCGATAAGATTATGTATCAATACAAGCCGGAGCTAGAATTGTTAAAGCCTTGGAAGGGGCCTGATATTATGGCATATGTCCGGGAAGATGGCGATATCGGTATTCGCAATGACATCTGGATTATTCCTACCGTGGGATGTGTAAATAAGATTGCGGAGAGATTAAGCAGCATGACTGGTGCTTTCTGTTTTACCCATCCTTACGGCTGTTCTCAGCTGGGAGAGGACCATGACCTGACAGAGAAAATATTAATGGGCTTAGTCAACCACCCCAACGCAGGTGGAGTTTTGGTCTTGGGACTTGGTTGTGAGAATAATAATATCTCCCTCTTCAAAACATTTTTAGGAGATATTAATGAAAATAGAGTAAAATTCTTAAACTCTCAGGACAGTGATGATGAAATCGAAGAGGGTATTTCCTTGATCAGAGAGCTGCAGGCATATGCAGCAACCTTTGAACGTCAGCCAGTATCAATCTCAAAGTTAAGAGTTGGGTTAAAATGCGGAGGTTCCGATGGCTTTTCTGGAATCACGGCGAATCCCTTAGTGGGACGATTCTCTGATATGCTTATCGCTACCGGTGGAAGTACTGTTTTAACAGAGGTGCCTGAGATGTTTGGGGCCGAAACAATTCTGATGGATCGATGTATTAATGAAGAGGTGTTTAAGAAAACAGTAAACTTAATTAATAGTTTTAAGGACTATTTTGTTCGTCACAATCAACCAATTTATGAAAATCCTTCCCCTGGGAATAAGGCAGGCGGTATCACTACTCTGGAGGAAAAATCCTTAGGTTGTACCCAAAAGGGAGGAACTGGTCCGGTCGTTGACGTACTTGATTATGGGGACAAGTTAACGAAGAACGGATTAAATCTTTTAAATGGACCGGGGAATGATATTGTTGCGATCACTAATATTACAGCGGTCGGATGTCATATGATATTATTTACAACAGGGAGAGGAACCCCGCTCGGAGCTCCTGTTCCCACAGTAAAAATATCCTCTAACTCCGGAATTGCAGACAGGAAGAAGCTTTGGATAGATTTTGATGCCGGCCCTGTGCTTAAGGGTGAGGACTTGACGGAGAAATTGCTCCAATATGTGGTACAGGTAGCCAATGGATTGCAAACAAATAATGAGAGAAATGGATATCGTGAAATTGCCATTTTTAAGGATGGGGTGACACTATAATGTGTGATAAGATAATAGATGCACACGTACATTTATGGGAACAGCAGCATGGAATGGTCAATGGGAAGCCGGTTATTGGTATTGGAGGAGGAAGAAGCAGCTTCGGCGGTGAAATCCGCCAAATGTTACCAGCTTATATGGAGGATGACAAAAATACAGTCGAGCGTCTCATTTCCAATATGGATTATGCCGGTGTAAGTGGATGTGTGGTTACACAGGAATATATCGATGGAAATCAGGATGATTATTTACTGTCAGCTAAAGAGAAATATAATAACCGATTAAAAATCTGTTCCTTATATGAAGAGAATGAGGATTGGAGATTGGAGGGCTTTGATGGAGTAAAGATCTGTGCCAGCCGATTGCAGGATAAAAATCTGATTAAGCTTCTTCCTGTATTTCAAAAAGTGGAACAAGCCGGAAAGTTTATCTCAATTGATCTATCCGATGGAGAGGAACAGGTTGAAGATATGCAATATCTTATTCAAGCCTGTCCTAATTTGAGAATAGCTATCGGTCATTTTGGTATGGTAACAAGACCGGGATGGCAAAAGCAAATTGAATTAGCTTGTAATAAAAATGTATATATTGAGAGCGGTGGTCTTACTTGGCTTTTTCATAAGGAATTTTATCCATATCCTTCGGCAATTCATGCTATAATGGTGGCTAAGGACATCTGTGGTATCAATAAACTGATGTGGGGTAGTGATTACCCAAGAACCATGACAGCGATAACTTATAGAATGAGTATAGATTTTATTCTCAGGTCGGATAAGCTGACTAAACAGGAAAAAGCAGCGTTATTTGGTGATAATGCATTTGCATTTTATGGATTTAACGATTTGCCGAAGCCAGAACAGATACCTGATATGTTGTAAGAATGTGGAGGAATAAAGGATGTTAAAGGGAATACCCAAAATAATACCGCCTGAGTTATTGAAGATATTATGCGAGATGGGTCATGGTGACCGTATCGTAATAGCAGATGCCAATTTCCCTGCTCAATCAGTCGGAAGGGATGCAATTGTGCTTCGTATGGATGGTCATGGTATACCAGAAATACTAAAGGCAATATTCAAGCTGATTCCATTGGATCAATATGTCGACCAACCGGTAGTATTAATGGAAAGAGTCCCAGGTGATCAGGCTGATGTGTCAATCTGGAATACTTATGAGAGCATCGTAGAAGAATATGAACCAAGAGGGAAAGCTGTTATAACAAAATGTGAACGTTTTGAGTTTTATGATGAAGCCAGAACGGCATATGCAGTTATTGCCACAGGAGAAACCAGCCAGTATGCCAATATTATTCTGCAAAAAGGCTGTATATTAGAATAATATGATTTAGCGCTTATAGATAGTGTCATAATAGCTTAACTATCGTACATTTCGTACGAGCATTGATTTAGATTCGATGATGAGGTTTGATTTTCTATGGAGGAATTATGGATAATCAAAAAAACTTTTTTTTCCATATCGAGGGTGTTGGTATTCACATTTTAATGGTAAGCTACCGACGATTTTTACGTGTTCTCCCGGCACATTCTCATGGAGAAAACACATATGAAATTCATTATATATCGGATGGATATGGGACTGTTCTCTTGAACACTAAAAAATACAAGGTTGAACCGGAGGTGTTGTTTATCACCGGCCCGGGTATTCTTCATGAACAGATTCCGGACAATAACAATCCCATGATAGAATTCGGACTTTATATGCATATACAAGAGGGAAAGCCAGGGGGAGAGATTATACAGGCATTTCGTGCCAACCCTATGTGGTTTGGGAAGGGAAATGCTTTAACAAGGCATATTATGACACAGATTTTGAAAGAGATGGAATGGAAACCTATGGGATCCACAGAAACAATTCCTCTTTTACTGGCGCAGTTTCTAATAGAGAGCGCAAGATGCTTTAATCGAAAGCATAGTGAAAGCCAAATACTGCCGGAACCACTAGGTAATTTTGATACACACTCAATGAAGGAGGAAAATGCTCTTCTAGTCATTGATGAGATGTTCTTGTACGACTATAATGATATTACTCTAGAGAAATTGTCTGTACGCCTTGGTTTCAGCGTTAGACAAACACAACGACTATTGAATAAAATCTACGGAAAATCCTTTCAAGAAAAGAAAATGGAGGCCAGGATGTCTGCGGCGGCGACATTACTTCAAAACAGTCCAATGAATATAACAGTTATTAGTGAACAACTTGGTTATTCTTCAGTAGAGCATTTCTCAAGTGCATTTTCAAAACACTTTGGTATGTCTCCAACTAAGTATCGAAGGAAGTCATAAAAGATATCTCGTAATACATTATCATATTAGCTTCTACTACTGTAATTATCTCAGTAGGTGTATTAGCATTGGAACCATTATAGTATGTCTTTCGTCTATTGAGGGTAGATCATTGATTAATTAAAGGAGAAAACATACTATGAAAAAACTAGTTATAATTATCATGACATTAGCCATGGTTTTTAGCTTAACAGCATGCAAAACAACAGATAATGAATCAAACATACTTGATGGCAGCCTTGAAGATATTCTGAATAAGATATATGAAACTGCCGATGTCGATGATGACTTCAAAAAGTATACTAAACCAAGCTTACAAAATGAGGAAGTAACTGTGGAAAGAACACAATATTTTCTTGGTAAAGCAGACATCGAGTTTGAGTCAGCCCTCGCATCTGAACCAATGATGCAACCAAATGCATATTCATTAGTACTGGTACGTGTTAAGAAAGGTGCTGATGTAGAGCAAATCAAGAAGGATATTTTGGATAACGTAAATCCTATGAAATGGATATGCGTCGGTGTAGAAAAAGAGAATATTATAGTTGACAGTATTGGTGACGTTGTATTTTTAGTTATGAGCAATGATCAGGCAAAACCGCTTCATGAGGCATTCGTTGCTTTGGAGAAATAAAAATGCTATTTTCAAGTATCACTTTTCTATATTATTTTTTACCTATAGTTTTGGGACTATATTTTATAGTCCCAAAAAAATTTAAGAATTTTATATTATTAATTGCAAGTCTTTTTTTCTATTTCTATGGGGAACCCATCTATTCTGTACTTATGATTATCTCCATTATTTCAGCGTACCTTCATGCATTATGGATTGCAAGCTTACGCAATGGAAGGTATGCAAAAACACCGTTGATATCTTCCATAGTAGTAAGTACAGGTATGTTGGTATATTTCAAATATTCTAATTTCTTTATTAAAAATATAAATCTATTATTTTCTGCAGAAATATCACTATTAAAATTTGCGCTACCCATAGGAATCAGTTTTTATACATTTCAGATAATATCCTATACAGTAGATGTATATCGCAATGATGCAAAGGTACAGAGGAATGTATTCAACTTTGCCACATATGTAGCCCTTTTTCCTCAGCTCATAGCTGGTCCCATCGTCCGATACACCACAATTGATGAAGAACTCTCAGACCGCACTCATTCTTTTGAGAAGACTTCATATGGAATTATCCGTTTTATCATTGGATTATCAAAAAAGGTACTCTTAGCCAATACTTTAGGGGAAGTAGGAAAAATATTTTCCCAAGCGACTGAACAGACTGTAGTATTTTATTGGATGTCAGCCTTGGCTTTTACCCTGCAGATTTACTTTGATTTTTCTGGGTATAGTGATATGGCAATCGGACTTGGAAGAATATTTGGATTTCATTTTTTAGAAAACTTTAATTATCCATATGTTTCAAAGAGTATTACTGAGTTTTGGAGAAGATGGCATATCTCCCTGGGTACTTGGTTTAGGGATTATGTATACATTCCTATGGGAGGCAATCGTGTTAGTAAGTGGAAGTGGATTCGCAATATTATTGTTGTTTGGTTCCTAACGGGTTTCTGGCATGGAGCACAGTGGAACTTTATATTATGGGGATTATATTTTGCAGTTTTTTTGGTTCTCGAAAAATATTTCCTTAAAGCTCTTCTAGATAGACTACCATCCACTGTAGGGCATATCTATGTAATATTCGTAATTATAGTAAGCTTTGTAATATTTAATGCCAATGGTATGGGTGAGGTAAAAGAGAACCTTATGGGAATGTTTGGTTTGCTTAATGTACCTTTTATTAATCCTGAAACCATATATTACTTAATCAGTTATGGATTTGTATATATCATTGCATCCATAGCAGCTACACCACTTTCTCATCTAATAGTCAAAAAACTACTAAGTAATGAAAGAAGTAATAGAATAATTAATGTGTTACAGCCTGTCATTATAGTATTATTACTTTTACTGGTTACAGGTTATTTGGTTGACAGTTCTTTTAATCCTTTTTTATATTTTCGTTTTTAATGGAAGGGAGAGCAATAGTGTATTTTATGAAAATACATTAAAAAAGTAATATGAATAATAATTTAAAAAACATTGTAGTAACTGTCTGTTTTTGTGTGGTGATTTTTGGAATTGCACTTGCTAATATTATCATGCCGGATACTAAGATTTCCTACAGTGAACGGAGAACCTTGAAACAAGTACCCCCCTATACAACCAAAGAACTTCTGAGTGGGGAGTTGTTTGAAGATTATGAAAAATATTTTTTGGATCAGTTTATTTTTAGAGATACACTAAGGGGATTTAAGGCATTTACAAGGTTTAATATCTTTAAACAGAAGGACAATAATGACATATATATAGTAGATGGCTTCATTAATAAAATGGAGTACCCTTTAAATGAAAAAGCGATTTTAAATGCTGCTAATAAATTAAATGAAATCAATGAAAAATATTTACAGGGTATGAATGTAAGCTACTCAATAATTCCTGATAAGAACTATTTCGTGGCAGCAGAAAATGGTTATCTTTCAATGGATTATAACAAGCTGGTTGAGATTATGGAACAAAATGTTCTCAATATGAATTATATAGATATATTTCAAAACTTAAATATAGAAGATTACTATAGAACAGATATTCATTGGAATCAAAACAAGATAGTAGATATTGCTGAACTACTACTTAGGGAAATTGATAAGGACGTAAATTTATCGGAAGTTCATTATCAAGAAAAATCTCTATATCCATTTTACGGTTCATATTATGGGCAAGCTGCGCTTAAGATTGATCCTGACACTTTAGTGTACCTAACAAATGATTTAATTGAGAACGCATCTGTATATGATCATATCGATGAAACCTATCATAAAGTTTATCTGGAAGATAAGTTTGGCACTGTAGACTCCTATGATATATTTTTGTCAGGTGCGAAGTCGCTGCTTACAATTACCAACCCTGCTGCAGATACGAATAAGGAGCTTGTTATTTTCCGCGATTCATTTGGAAGCAGCATTGCGCCACTTTTGTTGCATGAATATTCTAAGATAACTCTTGTAGACCTTAGATATTTTGCAACCAATTTGCTTGGGGACTACCTTGATTTCTCTAGGAATCAGGATGTACTGTTTATTTATAATACCTTGATTTTGAATAATAGCTATATGTTAAAATAAAGGATGACTCTTGAAAGGCTCCTCCTTAAAATTGTCCTCGGTAGTGAAATTTGCATTATTGTATACAATATGTTATACTGATCCTAGCTGTATTTCAAATTCCAATGCATAAGTTTTGCAGAAAGAAAATGGAGCGGCTATTTTCTTTACCTATTCAAAACAGGCAAATAACGGCAGAAAGGAGAATTGATATGGAATCAAGTAGTTTTGATATTGAACTCTCTTCAGAAAGTCAAGAAACTGATAGCATAATAGAAGTTTCTCAGAACGGATTAGATTCTGTGAAAGATTATTTAGCTAACGCAGGAAAAGCTCCACTATTGTCAAAAGAAAGGGAAATAGAATTAGCCAAGAGGATTGAGGCTGGGGATCAGGAATCAAAAAATGAATTGATTTGTTCAAATCTTCGACTTGTAATCAGTATTGCAAAAAAATATACTAATACACACTCCTTATCTTTTCTGGATTTAATTCAAGAAGGTAATTTAGGACTGATTAAGGCAGTAGATCGATATGACCCTGAAATGGGATTTAGATTTTCCACTTATGCTACATGGTGGATACGGCAAGCCATTACACGAGGAATTGCAGACACGGATCGCACTATTCGACTTCCTGTCCATATGCATGAAACAGTTCGTAAAGTAATGAGAACTGCACAAAATATGGAACAGGATGATGGACTATATCCTGATATGAAAGAGATATCAGAGGAGACTGAGATACCAGAAAAAACGATTGAGCAAGTATATCGCATTGCTGCATATCCGGTGTCTTTGAGCACACCGATTGGTGATGATGGAACTACTTTTCTAGGAGATTTTATTGAGGGATCCGAGGTGGATTCTCCGGAAGAATGTGCAATAGATTCATCTATGAGGATGGAGATAAATAAACAATTGCATACATTAAATGATCGTGAGCGAAAGGTTTTGGAGATGCGGTTCGGTCTTAATCAAGAGAATTCACATACTCTTGAACAAGTTGGAATATTTTTTGGTGTCACCCGTGAACGTATTAGGCAAATTGAAGTAAAGGCTCTTCAAAAGCTTAGACACCCAAACCGTAGTAAATATCTAAAAAGTTTTATGCATTAAGTTATTTCAAGAATAATGTTATTTTATTAGGAAAATCCCTTATCCTTCTTGACTTGAGGATATGGGATTTTGTACAGTATAATAGGAGAGTTCAAGAGAAAGTATTGAAGACGATTATTAATGTATTTAGTTACCTCGGACAAATATGTGCATAGATTATCAAGATAATAATAAAGAAATGATATATTATTTACTTGTGAGGAGGTGAGAATATGAATTGGATGACAAGTATTCAACAGACAATAGATTATATTGAAGATAATATTGGAGAGGAATTAAGTATTGATATACTGGCTGATAAAATATATACCTCGCAATTTTATTTTCAAAAAGTCTTTACTATATTATGTGATTGTACGATAAGTGAATACATACGAAATCGACGAATGACATTAGCTGGTTATGATATTATAGATAAGAATATTTCTGTTTTAGAAGTAGCTATAAAGTATGGTTATGAATCGCATGAAAGTTTTACAAGAGCATTTACAAGATTTCATGGACTAACACCATCAGAGGCTAGAAAAAGTCATTCAAATTTAAAAGTGTTCTCACGTATTTCCATAAAATCTAATTTATCAGGAGGTAAGGCACTTATGAGCGATTTTTCAGAAAGAGGTTATGTTGTTAAAGAAACAGGAGCAGTTTATTACACGAATGATATGGATAATACTTTAAAATGGTTTACAGAAGTATTAGGCTGGTATGGTCAAATTGAATTAAGAGATGAAGGTAATACGGGATTATATGGCTGTGTAAATAACATCCCTATCGAGTTTGAAGCTCTTCATATTGCTCCTTTTACGGGCATTCATATGTTTAAGGGTGAGCCATTAAAGATGATGGTAGGTTTTATGTTAATTCAAGGGGTTGATCAATTATATCAATTTGTTAAAAAGAATGGTTGGAATCAGATTACAGAAATTAAGGAAGAACCTTGGGGTGGAAAAACCTGCTCTGTAACAACTATTGATGGGAGTAGTTTGACTTTCTTTGAATTATAGTAAGCTTTGTAATAAGGCACGACTAGGATAAAAATGATTATTAGAATGCATTAGTGAAAAAGGAGATAATAAAATCTCCTTTTTTAGTCTCTTTTTTTGATTGAGAATTACAAAAACGTATTGACGTATTTCAATCTATAGCATATAATATATCATATTGATAATAATAGATATGAGGTGAAAAGGTGTTAGACTACGAATACAAAAAGAATGCAAAAGTATTTAAAGCATTCTGCGATGAAAATCGTCTTATGATTCTTGAACTACTTCAGACAGGTGAGAAATGTGCTTGTAAGCTATTAGAGGATTTGAATATTGGCCAATCCACATTGTCACATCATATGAAGATATTATGTGAATCGGGTGTTGTAACTGCGAGAAAAGACGGAAAATGGATACATTATTCTATCAGTTTGGAAGGCAGTGCATATGCGAAGGAACTACTTGATAAAATCACTGATTTATATAGTGTAGCTAATTGCTGAACTTTGTCTTAAGCCATCTATAGGATGGCTTAAGCATAGAACTATATATCGAAGAATTTGGATTTATAGTGTGATAATTAAAGATTATTTTCACACGGTGAATTTATGCTGACACCCGAATTTGAGGTGCTTTAGCAGAGTGGAGGTTTATATGCAGATTTTTAGAAACACATGGAAGTTTTTTCAAGACCAGATTCTTGGTATGAAATGGCTCAATACACTTATAGGAGATATTCTTACTTCCTTAGGGCTTGACGTGTCAGGCCGCTTCGGAGGAAGTGTACAGTTTTTTATTTATGATGTAATTAAAATAACAATATTACTATGTTTCCTGATTTTCATTATTTCCTATATTCAGAGTTATTTTCCACCGGAACGCAGTAAGAAGATAATGAGCCGTTTTCATGGAGTCCCTGCAAATATTATGGCGGCACTTCTTGGTACGGTTACACCCTTTTGTTCCTGTTCCTCCATTCCACTATTTATTGGTTTTACTAGTGCAGGGCTGCCACTTGGAGTGACCTTCTCGTTTTTGATATCATCTCCGATGGTTGACCTGGGATCACTTGTATTACTGACGAGTATTTTTGGAGCAAAAGTAGCAATTGTATACGTCATTGTTGGTCTCATCATTGCGGTAATTGGTGGTACAATAATTGAGAAAATGCATATGGAACAGTATGTAGAAGACTTTATACGAAATGCTAGCAGTGTAGATATTGAGTCACAGGATTTGACAAAAAAGGAACGTATCATATATGCGAAAGATCAGGTGGTATCTACCTTTAAAAAAGTATTGCCATATATACTGATTGGCGTAGGAATTGGTGCTATTATTCATAATTGGATTCCAGAAAGCTGGATTGAATCAGTTCTCGGAAGTAATAATCCATTTGGTGTTGTACTCGCTACCTTACTTGGTATTCCTATGTATGCAGATATTTTTGGTACGATACCAGTTGCAGAAGCATTACTAACTAAAGGAGCCCAGCTGGGAACAGTTCTAGCATTCATGATGGCGGTAACAACACTCAGTCTGCCATCGATAATAATGCTTCGAAAGGCTGTAAAGCCAAAGCTACTAGGATTATTTATTGCAATTTGTACGATAGGCATTATTATTGTGGGTTATCTGTTTAATGTATTTCAATATTTATTTATATAAAATCTAGGAGGAATATATTATGGCATTATTTGGTTTTGGAAAGAAGAAGGAAGAAGAAAACGTAGGTTGTGATTGCGGAGGAGAATGTGAGCCAAAGACTCCGGCAAAAGAAGAAGACAAAGGATGCTGCTGTGGAGGGAACTGCAATTCAGAAACCATGGCTGCAGCAGAAATTGCTAAGAAGGAAGGCTCAGCTATAAAAGTGCTTGGTTCAGGATGTGCAAAATGTAACCAGTTAGAAGCAGCTACGAAAGAAGCTCTTGTAAGGCTTGGTATGGAAGACACCATTGATCATGTGACAGATTTTTCTCAGATAGCTGCATATGGTGTTATGACAACACCTGCACTTGTTGTAGATGGAAAAGTAGTATCTTTTGGGAAGGTCTTAAAAACAGAAGACGTAATTAAAATATTGCAAAAAGCTCGGGGGTAACGATTATTATGAATGAATTGTTCTTTTGACATCAATGCTGACCTCCCGAGAAATGTGAGAAGTAGTAGAGCGCTAGATTAACCTAGCGTTCTTTTTTATGTAAAATCAGTTACTGTTCACTCGCAATGTCATTTACTTAAGGAAGATTTCCACCTTTTAGTGGAGATCTTCCTTTTTTACCCCTAACTCAAAAATTTTATTAATATATCACTTGACAAAATATTTAAAACGTGCGGCTTTTTCTGATTATCATCAGAAAAAGCCAATTAATTAGGAATTTGTTACTGCTCACCTAATTAAGGAGGTACGTTTATGAAGTATTCTGATGCAATTAAGGCAATGCTGCTGGCCACAATCAAAGAAATAGCAGCTGATCCAAGTAAATATGCTGTCAATCCCAGAAAGGATTTTTCACGAAATAGAAAAATGGGATTTAAGCAGGTTCTACTTATGTTCCTGACCATGGAAGGCGACTGCATAAAGGAAGAACTGTATCGTTATTTTGGCAGAACAACTGATGCGCCATCAAAGGCTGCTTTTTACAAGCAGCGACAAAAACTTAGGGACGATGCCCTGCGAAATCTTCTTCTAGCCTTTAACAAAAAACTCAAAAAGAACCTCTATAATGAAAAGTATCAGTTTATAGCCTGTGATGGCTCTGCACTTGATATTTTCAGAAATCCTGATGATCCGGATACCTTTTTCGAGCCTAATAGCAAATCAACAAAAGGATTCAATCAGATCCATGTAAATGCCTTTTATTCCATTCTGGACAGACGGTTTACTGACCTTGTTATCCAGCCTTCCAGAAAACGCAATGAATACAGTGCATTCTGCCAGATGGTTGATGCTGCCGATAAAGCGGATCCACCCACTGTTTATTTCTGCGATATGGGTTATGCTGCATATAATAACTTTGCACATGTTATCGAAAATGGACAGTATTTCCTTATTCGATGCAATGATAAAAAATCCGAAGGAATCCTTGGTTATCCGCTGGATAATGTCAGGGAACTTGATTGCCACGTTGACCGTATCCTCAGCAGATCACAGTCAAAGAAAAAGATGACCCGTCCCGAACAGGCTGACTGCTACAGACATGTGTGTCAGAGCGTTGTAATGGATTATATTGACGGCAATAGGACTGAATATGATATCCCCCTGCGTGTCATCAGATTTGAGATAAAAGAAGGCTGTTTCGAAAACATAATAACAAACCTTCCTGACATCGAGTTTGATTTTGAGGATTTCAAGGATCTGTACCATCTCAGATGGTCAGAGGAAAATTCCTTCAGGGATATCAAATATCCGCTGTGTCTCAAAGCTTTACACTCGAAGAAATATGACTATATCGTACAGGAAGTATGGGCAAGGGTAATCCTGCATAACTTCAGTTCTGAGATCATAACAAATGTAGCTATAGAAAAACGCAATACAAAACATGAATATCAGGTAAATTTCTCTGAGGGTTTTAAAATCTGTAGGGAATTTTTAAGAATTCATGATGAAACCACTTTGCTTGACGCGGAAGGTCTGATGGCTCAAAATATTGAGCCTATCAGACCAGGTAGATCCTTTCCCCGTCAGCATAGGTTCAAACTACCATTAAGCTTTTGCTATCGCAATTAACAAAAGCATATCTCTAATATAGTACATATTTAGACGAAAACAAACCCTTTTTTTAATGGATTGAATTCGTTCTTATTGTT
>DATESP010000076.1:0-15934 GCA_035270645.1 Mobilitalea sp.
CCTGTCAACGGATCAATCAAAACCAAATTATCAATCTGAGTATGAAGAATCCTATTAACTAACTCAAGATGATTACTTCTATTGATAAAAAGTATCATCGCTCCAACTGCTAACAAAGGATATAATATCCATACGAATTCAATGCTTTGTATAGCCTCACCATAAATATAATAAAAAAATAATTTATAAGCTGTAAAGACCGTAACCTGTAATCCTGCACAAATAACAGCTATTATTATCAGGCGATAGGCGGCAAAGAGTATCGCGAAAAAGGTAAATAACAACATACCAATAAACTCCAACTTTAGATCTTCAGGTACATTAATCAGTATTATTATTCCTGCAAATATAGTAGCTGAAAATAAAAACATACCCAAGTCTTGTTGAATATAATTTGATCTTTTTATTTTTCTAGATTGATATTTTTCATCTCTCATACTTCTCCATCCTTTTGCTCAAGTATGCTCATTTTTAGTAATATTTCAGCAAATAACATAAATATCGTCATATCCATAGCCGCACCCATAAGAAAAGCGTGCTGTCCTAATTCAGCAGCTCCGCTCATTATAATGCTTATCACCGCCTGAGACCCACCAATTGCAATAATAAATAAAATCTGATAAAACAAAATCTTTCGTTTACGTAAAGTGCCATTCTTTGTTTTCCTATTAAATCTAATATATAAGATATATGCAGATACTATCAACAAGAAGAGGTATCCGATTGTTTTTGGCATGGAGCGTTGCTTATAAAAGCTCCATGCGGACCACATAATACTCTTTGCTCCCTTTGGCATTCCTTTGCTTTGTTCAAAATTACCAGTGAAGTCTCTTCTCAAATCCATGGTATCTTTTATAGCTAAGTCCATCATATTAATAAACGAACTGGGGGTTTTTAGATAATATGCTGCAATATCAAAAGGCTCAAATTGGTTAAGGAAGTCCTCCTGTAGCAGTTGATTGTTGGGCAGAACAAGTGGATAGTAATTATAGGCAGAAGTATTAGCTAAACTTGAATAAGATGGGTTGATTCCAAATTCTATCAATGTTGTTTCAGGATTAGTGGCTTGAAATAATACTCCTCTTGTCATGGAATGATATTTACCGTATAAATCAAAATCTGAATCCATGGAATAAATAGATATTATACCAACAAGACTCATCACAAATGAAAGAGATATACATGCAATTCTCCAAAAGTTCCCATTGTAAAAAAACATATCCCTTAGTAAATATATCGAAATTATGATACCAATAATCCCACATTGCTGGCGAGATAAACAAAGAATTACTCCCGATACAAAAATTACCAAAAAGTTTAAATAACTCCTTTTTATTAAGTGCTGCGAAGAGACTGCTCCGACAATAAATATGAAGCATATCATCCAGATTGCTTCTGGGTAAAAGGAATTAAAGTAAGCCAGATATGAAATATCTCCAAATATAAATACGGATAAAACTGCTACTAACATTGCCTCCGAAAAATGATACATGCTACTAAGGACACTTTTAATCAGTCGATATATTCCAACAAGATAGAACAAACCATAAAGCAATGCTAAAAAACGTATATCAAAGTAATCATTATTAGTCATCATTTCATCCAGAAAAATCGCTGTTTTTATTACAACATCCTGAGAATTTTTGATCTCCTGACTGGCTGAATTGTAATCCCTGTTAATGGCATAGGTTCTGATAAAGTAATTATTATATATATCCTCTGGACTTGTCTGAATATAAGAAAGTCCATTTCTTGAAATCGTAGTATCCGAAGAACCGTCACCTGCTAAGCCATGTGCAGGAGTAAGAATAAGCATCGCAAACCATAACAAACCAATTCCCAAAGCTACAGCTAATGCTAATTTATTGGGAGAATATCTTCCCTCCATTTTCTTATTGATCAGCTTCCTATAACCGAAAAATTTACGAAATATAAATATTAATATGTCAATTAGGAAACGAAATCTAGAATTAGAATTACGCATAATACTCCTTAAACAAGGTCGTTAGGTTATCTTTCATCACAGTTGGTACCACCCAGTATTTTATTTATGAAATATCTTGGTCGCTCTTTTGTCTCCATATAAATCTTTCCGATATATTCACCGATTATACCCATACATAATAAAAGCAGTCCACCGATTGTCCATACGGATATGGTGACGCTGGCCCAACCAACAATTGTATGTCCAGAATAATGCCTTACAAGAGTATAACCAAGCATAAGAATACTAAAGGAAAAAATAGCAAAGCCCATAATCGATATGAAATGCAAGGGTTTCATGCTCGTAGAGGTTATACCTTCCCAGGCCAAAGCAATCATTTTATTCATAGGATACTTTGTCTTACCAGCAGTTCTTGATTTGCGGGAGTAGAAAACTTTATCCGATCTAAAGCCTATCAAGGGAATAATTCCACGTAAAAAAAGATTTACCTCTTTGTACTGCTCCAAAGCCCTAATGGCCTTACTGCTCATCAAACGAAAATCAGCATGATTATTAATAGTTTCCGCACCCAGAAATTTTATAATTTTATAGAATAGACTCGCTGTGAATCTTTTTAGTAAATTATCCGTGTCGCGGTTATTGCGCACTCCATAAACTATATCACAGCCGTTAATGAACTTGTCAAGCATAGTATCAATTGCATCAATATCGTCCTGTAAATCTGCGTCTATAGTAATAACACAATCTGCATGTTCCCTGGAATACATAATTCCTGCTAATACAGCATATTGATGACCCTGATTTCTACTTAGATCTATTCCAATAATTTTCTGATTACTTTTATGTAATTTTTCAATATGCTCCCAGGTGTGATCTGTCGAACCGTCATTCACAAGCACTATTTTACTTATCTCATTAATGATACCTTGGTTAATCAATTGCTCGCATTTTTCATCCAACAAACATACAGATTCATCAATAACTTCTTGCTCATTATAACAAGGTACTATAATGTGTAGTTTTTGCTTCATTGTATTGCCTCAATTCATTAATTTATCTTTAGCTATATTTAATAATACTACATAATTCAACACATTTCAATAATATATAATACCATTTCTTATTCTTTGGAATGAATAAAGATACAATTTAGACTTTTATGTACATGTTATATGCATTTTTTTATTCATATAGCTATTATCTGCTTTTAATGTATAGAGAGTATTGAGACTATAGAGAGTATTGAGACTATAGAAAATATTGAAAATATGTAACATGTTATTGGAAAAAATTATAAAAACAGGAAGCAGAGAACATCTCTACTTCCCAATTATAAAATTAAGTATTATACTTCATGCCAAAGAAAAACTCGCATTTTAATAATTTACAAAGGCACTCAATACAGGGTCTATCTTTGATTCATTACCATTCAAATCGGTAATATTATTATTATGTACAATTATCTGCAGATATGTGCCGTCACTAGGTATATTACCCAGTGTTATAGTAACCTTATCACCTGAAACAGTAACCGTGCTGCCAATAAAATATCCAGTGGTGCGCTCTTGTACTGTTACTGACATATCTCCTTTGATAGGTTCACTAAAAGTTAATATAATAACATTCTTCAATTCAGAGTCATAAATAATATTCTTTAGAAATGGATCAATATTTTCTTTTAAATTAATTTGTGGAGTGTATGCTGCCATTTCGGAAGCACTTCCATTATATCCTTTTATATTAGAAATTGAAATCTTTCTATCTCCCGTTGATGTAATGGATCCTTTTGTTAAAGTAATTTGAATAGTTGCTCCATCTGAAGTATTATTGATTAATTTAATATCTTCGATTGTAGCACTCGAAATATAATAATTACTTATATCCAGTGCAGTAGTAACATCCAATCGATCTGCAAATTTAACATATATTAACGAATGATTTACATCTGATTGATAAATGGAATATGGCTCTGCAAGTTTATTCGCACCCTCCATATTATTTACATTATATATTGTAATCGAACTACTATTGCTTTGGTTATGATAGTCATCCAAAACAAATCCTTCTGGCAAAACAAATGTATAGTCTCCAAATAATGTTAGATTTTTTAACGTTATTTCGACAACGTTATCCACTGTACTTGCTTCCGAATAATTAAGAATACCTCTGTTATTATCACGCTGATAGGAATCCATAGTATAATTAAAGTAGCCACTAGGAGAAAACATACTCACATTCTCACTGTATTTCAGAGTTAGGATACTTAATTCAGGATTAAAGTCATATGAGATCAAAACCGGCTTTACTTTTTCTGTCATAAAGAATACTGTAAACCTATACAGCTGGTTTGCATAAGTATCACCCGCGATAACATTATAGCTATCCCAGTGCCCAATCGAAACTGACTGGGTCCCAGATAATGTTGCATCATAATCAGATATTTTATAATCAACCTGCTTATTATTATCCGGATCAACCTCACCATAATAATAACCACCGTTATTGATTGTTGCATATCCTGGTGTTCGAATTGAACGACTGAAAGTAGCGGTAATGGTATTATACGCCGATCGTACTACGGATATTGGTCTTGCTTGCTCCCTCGATGTTGTTTCAGTACGTATAACAACGGTAAAATTGTCTTTATCAAGTTTGTTTCCTGATGTGTCAGTAGCACCTGATATCGTTACTGCAAATGCCTTATCATAGTCCTCAGAGCTAATACCGCTCATATTAATTAGTATAGTCTTCCCATCCGAGCCAAAACTATATCTTGATTTACTCTTTAAGAAATTTATTGTACTCGCTTGAACTGTATTAGAACTGGATACTATTTTTGCATCAACTATCTCAAATTTACTAAAATCCATTTTTTCAGAAAAAGTTATCAATGTTGTCATTCCATTATCATCTAACACTGTTGATGCCACTCTTGGAGCACCTGTATCTATTACTGTATCATCATAATATGTATCATCATAATACGTATCGTCATAATTGATATCATCATAATCGTCATAAGAAGACCCATCTGAATAATCTAGCTTAAAATAATCTTCATATAAAGCTATTCCTGAGCTTGTAAGAATTTTATCCGAAAATGTAATGCCATAGCTTCCCTGAAAGTAATTACTTGCCGTTATTGTTAAAGTCATCAAATTACCCGATAAACTGGCGGTTAAGGTCCCTGGATCTTTTGCTGTGATACCAGATGAATCATCTAACTTGGTAACCATAATATTACTTGATAGATTTCCACTAGAATTAATAACGGTGGATTCTCTCACAGCTGTACCAAATTCAACTTTAATCGTTTTGGCGTTAAGGATTTTTGCCGAAGCAACCTCAGCAGATGATCCAATTACTTCAATAATAATTGCATCCTTAACATAGCTTTCCATTTCCTCCTCGTCAAATGATGCTTTTACAGCTGTAGCCACCAGACGAATCTTCCCTCTTCTTAATGCAGTCACGGTACCATTCGAACTGTTATCTATACGTACTGCATCGGGATTTGCCATATTAACTGAAGCATCGAGAGACCAATATGTCATATCCGAAGAATTATCAGGTGTAAGCGTTCGATTAAAATTATAGCGCTCACCAACCCTCATAATATGCGCGCCGTTCTTTTCAGTTGCGTTATTAATCTCAATATCTGATGCAGGTATATATACCTTTACTTTGCAATACAAATTCTTTACTTTTCCAGATGAATATGTAATCTTACATTTTATTCTTGTTGAACCTTTATCTACAGTCGTTATTAAGCCTTTGCTAGAGACTTTAGCAATTGATTTATCTAAGGATGTCCATTTATATTTGCTTTTGTCCTTTTTGTTTAGTATCTCAAGCGGATATTCTTCACCTATACCAGATATTTCAATTTCCTCTTCCATAAAAGTTGGTGTCGCTGCTTCTGCTATCGAACTGCTTTGATTCCAAAATAATGGTAATAGGAATCCACAGATTAATAAAAATCCTATCCTTCTAAAGCTGCTCATTTTCATTATGCTTCCCTCCTACGGTGTTAGAAGTTATAAAAACAAAAAATGCCAATTTGTTTCTATCGTATACTTATCTATCATATATATAGCATAACATAAAAATAATGTCAAAATAGTGTCATTTTCGAATTATACCCAAATTGCAAAAAGCCTATCTCCCTCGATAGGCTTTTTGTATTAATAATATACTATTATATTCTATTTACTGAATAATGCTGTTCCATTATTTCTCTTCTTCCACATTACCCAAAGTGGTCCTGCTATACAGATGGTTGAATAACAGCCGCTGATAGAGCCGACAGCCATCGGAAGAGCAAAGCTCTGAATACCATCAATGCTATTAGCGAATGCAAGAATATAAACCAAGCTTACACTGATCATAACAGCAATGTTCGTATTGATGGAGCGCATCATAGACTGCGTTATGGAAAGGTCAGCTATTGTCTCTACCGGTACATCTGCATAGGTCTTACTATTCTCCCTGATTCGGTCGTAAATAACTATCGTGTCATTGATAGAGTATCCAATAATACTAAGGGCTACCGCGACAAAGGACTCACCAATCGGAATTCCAAAGATAACACAGGTGAAAAATACCACCATTACATCGTGGAGTAAAGCAATGAGTGCCATAATTCCGGCAGAAAGACCTCCCATCATCTTAAACCTAATCCATACATAGAACATAACCAAAACCCCTGAAAGAAGTATGGCGATAATTCCTTTTCGAAGGAATCTCTGGCCGAAGAAAGCTTCTACCATAGAGGATTCAGATAATACAAGCTCTGCATCCGGGAAACGCTCCTTGAGGGTGTTATCAAAATTCTGTTGAATCTTTGCATCTACACCATATTTCCCTGCAATATTGAAGATAATACGCTTCTCCTCAGTCGCCAGATCCGTAGTCAACTGTGTGGTAACAGGGCGTTCCAAAATATCACTAGCGATATCCATGGCGACATCTTCATCCACTGTACCAGTATAGGAGTACTTTAGAAGTGCTCCGCCTTTAAACTGAATGTCCAATTGAACACCATTTATAAACATCGCTATAATTCCAATAATCATAATGGAAAAGGATATAGCAAAGAAGATTTTACGTTTCTGATAAAATCCTATGATTCCGTTGTTTTTCATAGTGATACCCTCCTTGTCGGACAAGTATATAAAGCAGGCTTTTGTAATCCTTTAAAGGAGCTCAGGGATAGTATCATCACACGTGAAGCAGTTACACCTGCAATAAAGTTAAATACAATACCAGTAAATAATGAATATGCAAAGGATAGCAATGTACCCGAACCAAAGAGCATTAATACAACTGCTACTATTAATACGGTAACATTTCCATCAAATACTGAGGTAAACGCATTCTTAAAGCCTGCTGCAATAGCAGAATGTACACTTTTTCCTGCCTTTAACTCTTCGCTGATACGTTCAGATATGATGACATTGGCATCCACACCCATACCAATCGACAGAATAATACCTGCAATACCAGTTAATGTGAGTGTCATCTGCGGTATAGAGAGTGCTAAAATCTGTCCAGATATCTGAATCAATAGTGAAAAGCATGCTACAAAACCAGGCAATCGGTAATACAAAATCAACAAAACACAAATTATACAATATGCAATGATTCCTGCTTTCACCATGATGTTCAATGCGTCTGCACCTAGCTTTGGACTGATAGTTGAATAGTTTTTCGTTACCATTGAAAACGGAAGTGCTCCTGAATTAATCTTGTCGGAAAGACTTTTTGCTTCAGCATAGTTATCCATTCCTGAAATTGAAGCCTTACCAGCGGAAATCTGTTGAATTACAGTAGCAGTTTGGATTGTCTCTCCATCCATTTTAATGACAATCAATTTACCTACTAGCTTTTTTGTAGTGTCGCTCATGATCTTAGTTCCCTCTGCATCAAACGAGAGGCTTACGATATACTCACCAGTACTTGGATCAGGCTCGGGTTTACTGGATTTTACATGGGAGCCATCCATAAATACCTCACCAGCCTCATTACAAAAGGTAAGCTGTGCTGTATCACCAAGCTCAGCAATAGCTTTCTCCGGATTAAAATCCGTCTCATCTGCTTTCCAGGGGAAGCGTACTATAACATAGCCATTACTTTCATCCGTGGTAACCTCGCGGTCCATAATATTCTTCTGGTCCAGTCGAAGTTCAATGATAGCACGGGCTGCCTCTAGTTCAGTAGCCGTAGGCTTACGATCTAAATCGACCGGTTGAAAATTCGCATCGACACCCCCGCTTATATCGATTCCAAAACGCATATCCGGTGATCCTAGGATTGTAAAACTCGATTTACCCATTGGAATATCAATTCCGAATATTGCCGTATATGTCATCAGTAATGCCAAAACGACAATAATAAAAAATACCGGCTTTCTACTTTTCATATTCTCTGTCCTTTCAAAATATTCCTATTATTCCTCCATGTACTTTCTTAAAAAACCACACGAGGTTAATTTAACACATAGCTGAGGATTTGTATACATAAATATTACCCGTTCTGACTTATTTTGTCCATAGATATTGTAATAACCTAGTAGCAATTATGTATACAAATAGTAATAATCGAAAGCAAGACACAGATTTTTCTATCGACTAATACCGTGCTATAATAATTAGTGTATTAGTACTCAATCAGTTTCTGGTAGATGCGTATATAATCGTATTTTCTTGCTTTTTGTGTAAATATTATTTATAATTATTAATATAATTCATAGGTGGGGAAAACCCTGCTAATTCCATAGAAAGGATATCACTATGAAAAAGTTAAAACGTATCGGTGCATTATTTGTAATCGTTCTAATTCTATCCTTATTCATCCTTTTACTGATATCTGCATTATTTACTTCAGAGAAGGCACCAAGTTTATTTTTGGCCAGTGTTTTTTCGATTATTACTATTCCCATATTGATTTTTGGGTTAATCGCAACCTATAAGTATGTACACAGAAACGATAAACCGGAAATCAAAGAGAGCGATGAGCATCATAAAGACGATTCCGCTAATTAAGGTAATTATGCTTCCTCATTGATTCTTTTAAGATATTCCTTTATATTTTGCTCAAAACCATTATCAGACGGTACGTAGAATATCCTGTCCTTAATCTCATTAGGCAGGTACTGCTGTTTAACATAATGATTTTTAAAATCATGGGCATATTTATAGCCGATTCCATGTCCTAGCTTTGAAGCGCTCTTATAATGTGCATCCATAAGATAGGGTGGAATCGTAGCAGTTCTTTCATTCTCTACGACCTTCATTGCATCACCAATTGCGCAGACAGCCGAATTACTCTTTGGTGCGCAGGCAACATAAGTGGCCGCCTGTGAAAGGACAATCTGGGCTTCTGGCATACCTAACCTCTCCACTGCCATTGCAGCGGAAGTAGCCACCACTAAGGCATTTGGATCGGCATTTCCAACGTCTTCTGAAGCGCAGATCATAATTCTCCTTGCTACGAAGGCCACCTCTTCTCCCGCATAGAGCATCCTTGCAAGATAGTAGACCGTTGCATCCGGATCCGATCCTCTCATGCTTTTTATGAAGGCGGAAATAGTGTCATAATGATTATCGCCTCCCTTATCATAACGTAATACCCTTTTCTGGATGCATTCTGATGCTACGGGTAGTGTGATATGAATCAAGCCATCCTCAGACCTTTCGGTAGTAAGTACTCCTATCTCAATCGCATTCAAAGCTGCTCTAGCATCACCGTTTGCCATATCAGACAGGAATTCAAGTGCCTCCTCATGAAGCTGTGCATGATAGGCTCCAAGACCTCTCTCCTCATCTGTCACTGCCCTGACTAATAGAGTCCTGATATCATCTTTATCCAGAGACTTAAGTTCAAATATAATAGACCTGGATAATAATGCTGAATTAACTTCAAAATAAGGATTTTCTGTAGTTGCACCAATTAGAACTACCGTACCATCCTCAACAAACGGCAACAGATAATCCTGCTGGCTTTTATTGAAGCGATGGATTTCATCAATAAACAGAATAGTCTTCTTGCCGTACATCCCAAGGTTGTTTTTAGCTTCCACCACCACTGCCTCCATATCCTTTTTACCAGAGGCTGTAGCATTAATCTGTGTAAAGATAGAGCTAGTTGTATTCGCAATGACCTTTGCAAGTGTTGTCTTTCCTGTTCCCGGAGGGCCATAAAACAGTATGGAGCTTATCTTGTCCGCTTTTATTGCCCTATAAAGTAGCTTGTCCTTACCAATAATATGCTTTTGACCAACCACTTCCTCCAAAGTGGCAGGGCGAAGCCTAGAAGCCAATGGTGCTTCCTCCTTCATAGTGTTATCCCTCATATAATCAAATAAATCCATAGTAATAACCTTACCTTTCTTCATAACCTGCAAACTATACTCATAAAATAAAGGAGCTCCCATGCAAATACCAAAGGACACCGTAATACTATTAAGTTACATTAATACTAAGCTAAGAGATGAATTCGCTACCCTAGATGATCTGTGTAAAAGCCTATTGCTTGATCGTAGCCAACTTGAAATCACACTATCCTCTCTAGGGTATTACTATCACAAAGACCAAAATCAATTCACTCAGATGCTTCTATAATAATGGTATCTTTTATTTTCTTATGGCAGAATAACTTCATAGCTAGTATAAAAAGCACAGCTCCTAAGGCTGCACCAGCCGTGTCAATCATAACATCCTTAAGCTCACAGCTTCTCCCAGGAACAAAGCTCTGATGGAATTCATCCGTAGCAGCATATAAGGCTGCTCCCAGCATAGATACTAGCCAAAGACGTCGCCCTCTATGCCTCCGGATCCATAAAGGGAGAGCTATAGCTGCTGCCAATATAGCATACTCAATAAAATGAGCCGACTTTCTTATATAATGATCAATCTTGTACATTAATTCTGTTCTTATATCATTTTCCAGCTTTTCATCTATGATATCCTCATATATACCCATAATCACTTCCGCTATTGTCATACTACTTTCAGCCGATTTTACTGCAGGTTTGGCTGAAAAGCTGAATATAATCACCATAATCAATATTGCTGGTACCCATGTTAAATAATATCTCTTCAAAATAGCCTCCAAACTGCCGTTCTCCAGCATAATACAATACTTAAATAAAAGCGTGCTCATGCATCCTTTACTATAGATTATTATAGCATATACATGCAATAATGCAAACGTACGTTTACATGAATCCCTATTGCATGCAAACCCTTAGCTTGCTATAATTCAAATATATACTTAATTAACAAGCTACTATATTAAAGGAGATGCATATATGGAACACATAGCAGAAGCTTACAAGACGATATATGAGGGTGGTATCGGTGAAGTTATCATGAAGAAATCGCGATTTATAGCTACTGTCAGTCCTATAGAGACTGAGGATGCCGCTCTTGCATTTATAGCGGCGTTAAAAAAGAAGTACTGGGATGCTTCCCATAATTGCTATGCATATATAATAGGTACAAATAATCCTCTTATGCGTTACTCAGATGACGGAGAACCAAGCATGACTGCTGGTAAGCCCATGCTAGATGTTCTAGGCTCCCATGAACTTTTTAATCTAGTGGTTGTTGTAACCAGATATTTTGGTGGTACACTCCTTGGGACCGGTGGCCTGGTAAAAGCTTATCAGTCTGCCACTATTGAAGGCCTGGAAAATAGTAAGATAATAAAAAAAGAGCTTGGTCTCCGTATGCAGTTGACTACGGATTACAACCTCATTGGTAAGCTTCAATATTATGTTAGCCAAGAGTCATTCCCCCTCCTGTCCTCTGACTATTCGGATATAGTTACACTGGACATTCTTGTCCCGCCAAGCAGGGTAGCCGAGTTTATGGAGAGGATAGCTGAACTGACGAATGGCTCAGCTCTATTGTATGAAAAGGAACAGGTATACTTCACCATTATTGATAATGAAGTACACCTGTTTTAAACCCTAATAATCCCCTACTGTAACCAAATCATCTATGATTCCAATCATAGAAATCGGTGTCACTTCATTTTGGAATAATACCTTAATCATGGATACCACCATATCCTTTGAATGGGAAATCCCACACACCTCATCACTCTCAATAAAATCCTCAAGGTATTTGGTAATATGTACTCCATAGTATGGTTCGGTATCCTCCAGTCGATCAAAATTCTCAGTCAGTCTATAGTCGAGTTTCATAGTTCTGCTGTCTTCTAGTATTACTTCGCTGCTGTACAGTAACTCCATCTTCTTCATTTGCTTCTACCCCCAATAATATATATATAATAACAGAAAACAACTGGCAAAAATAATTATACACAGAAAATTACTATTAATAAAGGGAAATGTAACGCACTAAACTATCGTGTTCGTTATTTTTCGACATTACTTCACTATTCGTGTATTGTTTTTGGAGAATGCCCTAAATTTTATACGTTTTCATGAATAATTATTAGTTAATGAGACAAATGTCCTAATACTTTCTTTATTGTCATTATGTCATATTCCATAATTTGTATAAAGCTAAAAATACCTCTTTATTTCAACCTCAATTTATGATAAACTGTAATTTACAGTAATCTTAATTTGAATTGGAGTAGTCCCGAGCATAGCTCGAACAAAATCAGCGCATGTACTAGGCGTTCTTGAGATGTAATTGGAGGTCATTATGAATTATAGTAGAAAAGGATTAGAAGATAAACAACATTATATAAAATCAACTTCACGGCGATTAATATCGAAAACACGGGTTACATTGTTCCGATTTTGCATCGTCTTCGTTGTATTTCTTGTCATAGTAGGAGGTTGTGCTGGTTATGGTTATCTAAAGGGTCTAGCTGACAGTGCCCCCGATGTTTCTCAGATTGATGTAGTCCCACGTGGCTTTACCACCACAGTATATGACAGTGAGGGGAACGTGATCGAACATTTAATTACAGCGCTTTCCAACCGTTTTTACGTGGATATCGAGGAGATTCCTGAGGTTATTAAGAACGCCTTTATCAGTGTTGAGGATGAACGTTTTTATAATCATGACGGAATAGATGTCAGAGGAATCCTTCGTGCTACAGTATTAGGCCTGTCACATTTTAAGTTTGACGAGGGTGGTAGCACAATAACCCAGCAGCTGTTAAAGAATCAAGTTTTTGACGGTGGCAGGGAGCAGAACTTTGTCGATAAATTTGAACGTAAGATTCAAGAGCAATATCTTGCAATTCAGCTGGAGAACAAACTCGATAAGAATGAAATTTTAGAATATTATTTAAATACAATTAATCTTGGGGCTGGAACCTATGGCGTCCAGACTGCTGCTCAGCGTTACTTCAATAAGGATGTTAAGGATATTACTTTATCAGAGGCTGCTGTAATCGCTGCTATAACACAGCTCCCAGTATACCACAATCCGATAACATATCCTGATAATAATAAAATCCGTAGAAACGAAATATTGAGCGAAATGCTGGAACAAGGGCTTTGCACTCAGGAAGAATATGATGTGGCAATGGTAGATGATGTATACAACAGGATACAGTCTGTCAATGAAGAATTAGGCTCCACCTCTTATTACACATACTTCGTAGATGAATTGATTGAACAGGTAATGGCCGACCTTCAATCAGAACTTGGCTATACACAAGCCCAAGCAACTAGCTCGTTATATAGTGGAGGGCTTTCCATCTATACCACACAGGATCCTGAAATCCAAACTATCTGTGATGATGTATATGCGGATGAATCCTTTTTCCCAGAAATCGGGGTATCATATTGGGAGTTGACCTATGCCCTTTCTCTTTTAAAGAAGGGCGAGGAGGTTCAGACTCATTACCATCAGGAGGATTTACTGGAATACTATAAGGACTTTGCTGATCCCGATGACTTATATGTGGATGATGATGGTAGTAAGTTTTCGCTACTATTTCTTGATAAAGAGGACATGCAAAAGAAAATTGATGCCTTTCGTGATGATATAGTAGAAGAGGGTGATGAAATTGTAGCAGAAAGAGTAGCAATGACCATTCAGCCACAATCCTCCTTTGTTGTCATAGACCAACATACCGGCTATGTGTCAGCAGTTATCGGCGGACGTGGTGAAAAGATTGGTAATAGGACCCTGAACCGAGCAACCAATAGAACAAGGCAACCAGGTTCCACCTTTAAGGTCTTGTCCACCTATCTGCCTGCACTAGATACAGCTGGTTTTACACTGGCCAGTGTCCAGGATGATGCACCCTTCTTCTACCCGGGTACTGATAAAGAAGTCAGCAACTGGAAGTCTAAGAAGGTATACGAGGGTCTAAGCTCCTTGAGAAAAGGAATCTATGATTCAATGAATATAGTAACTGTAAAGACTTTTATCAATGTTACTCCACAGGTAGGCTATGATTACCTTTTAAGATTAGGCTTCACTACACTGGTGGAATCAAGAAAAGAGCCCAATGGAACTGTTGTATCAGATCTCCATCCTCCTACTGCTCTTGGCGGTCTGACCGATGGTGTTACCAATTTAGAATTATCTGCAGCCTATGCAGCTATCGCTAATAATGGTATATATACCAAACCTATTTTTTATACTAAGATTGTCGATCATAATGGCAAGGTTCTATTAGAAAACAAGCAGGAGAAAAAGCAGGTCATGAAGGAATCAACTGCCTGGCTTCTTACCAATGCCATGGAGGACGTCGTTACCATAGGAACCGGCAAGGCTTTAAAACTTACCGAGGTTGATATGCCTGTGTCAGGCAAGACTGGATCTACCTCAGATTATAATGATTTATGGTTTTCCGGCTTTACACCATATTACACTGCAACTATCTGGTCCGGTTTCGACAATAACCGCACACAGACGGACAGAAGCTATAACAGAGTTATATGGAAGACCATTATGGAGCGTATTCATATTAAGAAGGATCTTGAAACTAAGTCCTTTACTATGCCTGATTCCATTGTATCTGCAAAGATATGTACAAAATCTGGTAAACTTGCCGTAGAGGGTTTATGTGACCACTATCTCGACGGAGATGCAACAAAGACTGAGTATTTTGCTAAGGGTACGGAACCTACTGAGAGATGTGATGTCCACGTTCGTGCCACCATATGTACCGAATCAAATGCACTAGCCTCAGAGAGTTGCCCGATCTCTACCAGGAAAGAGGGCGTCTTCCTAATTAAATCTGAGATAGACGAGACCTACGATACCCCATATATCCTACCCTCAACCACGTGTTCAATACACGGCAAAACCTATTATGAGGATGAACCGCCTTATGAGCCGCAGATTAATACGATTGATGATTTCCTAAATAACTTGTCACCCTAACTTAGTACACCTAGTAAGGGAGTATAAGCCATAAATCATGCTTATACTCTCTTTTTTATTTAATCACTAAACTATGATTTCATCTTTGAATCAAAAAACCAAGAAGTTATATAACTAAAAATCAAGGCAGCTGATATGCCGACCGCCGAGGAGGTAAAACCACCCTTGAATATTCCGATAAGGCCTTCCTTATCCACGGCTTCCTTAACACCCTTAAACAAGACACTACCGAAGCCTGTCAGTGGAACACTTGCGCCTGCTCCTGCCCATTTGGCAAATGGTTCATATACACCTACTGCTCCTAGAATTGTCCCGAGGCATACCAATATTACCATAACTCTACCTGGCAGTAGCTTAGTCTTGTCTAATAATATTTGAGTAGCAACACAGATTGCACCTCCTATTACAAATGCTTTCAAGTAATCCATCATAATCTCCATTCTGCGCTGTTACTAATTGCACACAAAAGTAATGTCCTTTGGTTTATATTGACTCAACCATTACAGCATGAGCTATACCAGGGACCGTATTCCCTTCATTGAAACTGACCTGTGATAGAAGGGCTCCGGTTGGAACAAATAATACTCTCTTCCAAATCCTCTTTCTAAGCTGTTTTAATATATATCCGGTAAAAGTTATTGCTGAGCATCCGCATCCGCTA
>DATESP010000077.1:0-3442 GCA_035270645.1 Mobilitalea sp.
GCGATATCAAGGACCTAGAGATTCAAGTAGATCATATACTGAGTAAATGATTGGAATATATCAATAGTGGCGATGCCCAGTTGCGTAGAAAAGCAAAGTAGAGAATGGGTAGACTTTTGACTTATTTGTGGTTGAATTGTAACATGAAATTAGAAAATCCCGAGTCTTGGCACTTGACAAAACCTCACAATTGAGGGATACTCATTTAGAATATTATGCATTTAGATTGGCATTTGAGATAATGTACAGCAGCAACATGGAGGTTAATATGAAATTATGCAGTATTGCAAGTGGCAGCAGTGGAAACTGCATCTATGTCGGCAGTGGACAGACTAATCTGCTGGTGGATGTCGGAATCAGTGCTAAACGAATTGAGAATGGCTTAAACAGCATAGATATCAAGCTGGACACTGTACAGGGAATTTTGATAACCCATGAACATTCTGATCACATATCAGGTCTTGGAGTTCTTGCACGTAAATATAACATACCCATATATGCAACCTATGAGACAATACAATCCATTAGGAAGATTAAAGCAATCGGGAACATCTCCGAAGAGCTTTTTTATTTTGTAAAACCGAATGAACCTTTTGAAATAAATGATATTGTAGTAGAGCCCTTCGCTACCTCTCATGATGCAAGTAATCCTGTCTGTTATACGATGCAGTCAGAGGGGCATAAGGTAGGTGTGGCAACAGATCTTGGAAAATACGATGATTACATTATATCCAAGCTTCAAGATGCAGATCTTTTGATGATAGAGGCAAACCATGATGTCAATATGCTCATGGTCGGCCGTTATCCATATTACTTAAAGCAGAGAATACTTGGAGACAGGGGCCACCTATCCAATGATAGCTCAGCAGACTTAATCAGTAAATTAGTAAATCCCAGGCTTCAAGGGGTACTATTAGCGCACTTAAGCAAGGAAAATAATTACGCGGAATTAGCCTTCGAGACAGTATGCTGTGAGCTGACAAATAGGAGCTGTGATTTTTCCTCATTTAATCTAAGTGTTGCACGTAGGGAGGAGCCCTCCCAGATGGTTGTATTATAGGATAACTATGAAGGTACTGATAGTTGTATCGTCAATATTATATAGATAAGTACATAACCTTTATATTTTCACAATTACACGAATTATCATAAGAAAGGAATTTTTTAATCATGAAAAAGACAGTAATTACAGTAGTTGGTAAGGATAGGGTAGGTATCATAGCTACAGTTTGCACCTATCTTGCAAATAACAAAATTAACATACTAGATATTTCACAGACGATTATACAAGATTTTTTCAATATGATGATGATTGTGGATGTGACGGGGTCAACGAAGGAATTTGACGAGATTTTAGAAGAACTCGATAAGCTCGGGTTAGAAATTGGTGTAACTATTCGTGCTCAGCATGAAGATATTTTCGATAAAATGCACAGAATATAGATAGGAGAATAATCGCATGATAAATATACATGAGGTCATCGAAACCAATAAGATGATAGAGCAGGAGAATCTGGATGTTAGGACGATTACACTCGGTATAAGTCTTCTGGATTGCGCTGGACCAGATCTTAATCTGGTAAATCAGAAAATATATGACAAGGTTACCAGAATTGCTAAGGATTTGGTAGCTACGGGCAATAAGATACAAAGGGAATTCGGCATTCCAATTGTAAATAAGAGAATTTCGGTTACTCCGATTTCCTTGATAGGTGCGGCAGCCTGCAAGACTGTAGATGATTATGTGACTATTGCGGAGACACTGGATCGTGCAGCAGTAACCGTAGGTGTTAATTTCATCGGTGGTTATTCTGCATTGGTATCAAAGGCTATGACTACAAGTGATGAGCTATTGATTAGATCGATTCCTAAGGCTCTCAGCCTTACAGAGAGGGTATGCAGCTCCATTAATGTAGGCTCTACTAAGACGGGTATCGATATGAATGCAGTTAAGCTTATGGGAGAAATTATCCTTGAAACAGCAAGCTTAACTAAGGAACGTGATTCTATTGGCTGTGCCAAATTGGTAGTGTTCTGCAATGCTCCTGATGACAATCCATTCATGGCAGGTGCTTTCCACGGAGTAACCGAGGGAGATGCGGTTATCAATGTGGGAGTCAGCGGCCCAGGAGTTGTTAAGAAGGCGCTGGAAAGTGTTCGCGGTGCTGATTTTGAGACTCTGTGCGAAACAATAAAGAAGACCGCTTTCAAGATTACTCGCGTTGGCCAGTTAGTTGCACAGGAAGCTTCAAAAATAATGAACATACCTTTTGGCATTGTTGATTTATCCTTAGCTCCTACACCTGCAGTGGGTGATAGTGTAGCAGAAATATTTGAAGAGATGGGACTGGAATATACTGGTGCACCAGGAACAACTGCAGCACTCGCTTTATTAAATGATCAGGTGAAGAAGGGCGGCGTCATGGCCTCCTCCTTCGTTGGAGGATTAAGCGGTGCTTTTATTCCAATTAGTGAGGACCAGGGTATGATAAATGCAGTAGAAGCAGGGGCACTTACAATAGAAAAATTGGAAGCAATGACCTGTGTATGTTCTGTTGGACTAGATATGATCGCTATCCCAGGGGACACGAAAGCTACCACTATTTCTGGTATCATCGCCGACGAGATGGCAATCGGTATGATTAATCAGAAAACAACCGCAGTCAGGTTGATTCCGGTTATAGGTAGGAACGTTGGAGATAGAGTCGAATTCGGTGGTTTGCTAGGATTTGCTCCGGTTATGTCAGTGAACAAGTTTTCCTGCGATGCTTTTATTAATCGCGGAGGAAGAATACCTGCACCGATTCATAGTTTTAAAAATTAAAAAATGACTATAGTTTACAAAAATTGGACTGAACTTAGTTATTATTTTGCTCGTCTAATTTGTATCCGGAAATTCTAGCATACAAAAACGAATCTTTAATATTGAAAATATACAATTATTAGGAAAGGCATGAATTATTATGGATAAAAGCTTGGAACAATTGGACTACAAGGGAATATTTAGATACTTCAGTGAAATATCGAGGATTCCTAGGGGCTCGGGAAACGAAAAGGAAATCAGTGATTTTTTGGTATCCTTTGCGAAGGAGCATGACCTTGAGTATACTCAGGATGAGTCAAATAATGTAATTATGATAAAGAAAGCATCTGTGGGATATGAGGCAGAACCGGCAATATTGCTTCAAGGCCATATGGATATGGCCTGCGAGAAACTCAATGAATCCAGCCATGATTTTTTAACGGATGGGATTAAACTGCTTATTGACGGGGACTTTCTGCATGCTGATAATACAACACTGGGAGCAGACAATGGTATTGCAGTCGCATATATCATGGCGATATTAGCTGATGAGACATTACCCCATCCAAGACTTGAGGCTGTAATTACAAGTGATGAAGAAGTAGGTATGCAGGGTGCACATGCTCTGGATTGTTCTAA
>DATESP010000078.1:0-30340 GCA_035270645.1 Mobilitalea sp.
TTTTGATAGTGAGCGTCCGATTTTTATTCAGATTGCTGAGGGAATAGAGGATGCGATACTTTCCGGAGCCTTTGAGGAAGACAGCCAGATACCCTCGATTACAGAATTCTCCGTACAATATCGAATTAATCCGGCCACAGCTCTAAAGGGGATAACGATATTAGTGGACGAGGGGATTTTATATAAGAAGAGGGGGCTTGGAATGTTTGTAGAAACAGGAGCAGTTGAAAAGCTAAAGACAAAGAGAAAGGATCAATTCTTTGATAATTATATCGATAACCTAGTTGCTGAAGCGAAACGACTACAACTATCTAAGGAAGATATCATATCAATGTTAGAAAGAGGGTTCGGAAAATGAGCATTGAAGTAAGAAATGTAATCAAGAATTATGGGAGCACCTGTGCTCTGGATAAGGTTAATCTAAGCTTTGAGGATAATAAAATATATGGTTTACTGGGTAGAAACGGCGCAGGTAAGACTACCTTGTTGAATATCATAACAAACCATATATTTGCAGACAGTGGAGAGATTCTAATTGACGGTGTATCCTCCGTCGAAAACGATAAAGCGCTGCAAAAGATTTATATGATGAGCGAGAAGAATTATTATCCTGAGAAAATGAAGATAAAGGAAATATATAACTGGAGCAAAGCCTTTTATCCCGACTTTGATATGGAATATGCGTTAAATATCTCAGATCAATTTGAACTTAATATTAATAAAAATGTAAAAGCATTATCTACAGGCTTTAACTCGATTTTTAAGGTTATTATTGCGCTGTCTGTAAATGTGCCATACATTCTGCTCGATGAACCGGTATTGGGATTGGATGCAAATAACAGGGAATTATTTTACAGCCTCCTGATTGATAAATATAGTAAGAATGCGTGCACCATTGTTATTTCAACCCATTTAATTGAGGAAGTCTCAAATGTGATTGAAAATGTCATTATTATCAAAAAGGGCAATATTATTAAGAATGAGACACGGGAGGAGCTGTTAACTAAAGGATATACCATATCCGGAGCGGCTGATAAAATCGATAGATATGTAGTTGGCAGGAACGTCATAGGAACCGATATTCTAGGAGGATTCAAATCAGCATATATCATAGGCGAACCTGAAAAAGCTCAGATGCTGCAGGGTCTTGAAATAACGAAGATGGATTTACAGAAGCTGTTTGTCCAACTGACAAATGCTTAGGGAGGGAAAGAGTGAAAGAAAAATCACTTTCACTCGGGAAAAAGCCACCAAGGTGTCTTTTTCTGGTTGTTTGTGCCGCCGCGCGCGGCGGAATGAGAGGTAAATATGAATTTAAAAGCGTCGATCTTATATCAGACCAAAGAAAATAAAAAAGGGGTAATGATATTTTATTTAGTAGTTGTACTTGTAATTATCTTCTTCGCAAGTGCGATACAATTCAATGATTCATCAAGCTTTAGGAGTACCGGTGGTATTGAAATGGCATCTATAATATTTTTGTTTGTAGTTGGCTTGAATGCTTTTAGGGAGACATTTTTGATGCTGATACAGAATGGGGTATCTAGAAAGACCATGTTTGTTAGCAGAATTGCTTCCTTCGGTATACTATGCACGATAATGGCTATTATAGACCGTATTATTGTTAGTATCCTTCTTCCGTTAAGCGAGCAGAGCAGTAATACTCAAATAAGTGGAATGTATGAAGAGATGTATGCTGATAGATTAACAGAGGTCAATGCATTACAGCAAAACCTGGAGGGTATACTACTCCCAATATTTATGTATATAGCTAGTATAGCTATAGGGTACTTTATCACTGTTGCCTATTATCGGATGAATAAACCGGGCAAGATAATTACATCGGTGGGCTTACCGGTAACAATTTTCTTTATTATACCTTTAGTTGATTCCACTATTACAGACGGGTGGATTACACGTAACTTTATCAAAGCAATTAATTTTATGTTCGGATTTAAAAATAATAATCCGTATTATGCAATTGTCACCTGTATTATAGGCTCCTGCCTGTTCTTCGGACTGTCTTGGCTGCTAATGAGAAGAGCAATAGATGAGCATTAATGTAAAATTAAAGTATTCATACTGGACAATTATTATATGAACTAAACTTATGATAAGTTATTCACATATTAAATGGGGCTACTGCACTCTAGTTTGCAGTAGCCCCATTCCTATAGTTATTTACCAGAACCCTGGATACGTTCAGGTATAAAACCACGGTCGGTCTGGCGATTTATCTTCTGTATCTTAAAATAGAGCAGTGCATTTCTTGACAGATTTAATGATAAATTATAAGGCTTGCCGGCTACCGTAATCTGTTCTGTTGCAGTCTGAGGTAATGAGCAGGCACGGATTAATTCAAGTTGTTCCTTGGAAGGATTGCTGGGAGAGCCGAGATCTATCCACGCCTTTAGTGGATTAGAGGTTATCTCATCCACCAGTTTTGTTATTATTACATAGTCGCCATCTTCTATAGAGAATTCTAAGTTAAGATCAATATCAGACTCACCGGATACTTCTTCAACCGGATTCCATGCAATTCCATATAGAGAGCCCTTATCATCCTTGGTAATTACATAATTATCATTACGGACAACTCCATCACCTTTTAGCTGTTGAAAGAAGGAAAACACCCAATAGGTAGGCTTTCGAATCATTCCGTTAGCCAATAGACCGAAGCATCCTGAAAAAGGAGTAAAGGCTACACCAGATTCCTCAAAGATATCGCCAAAGGTCCAATAGGAATATGATGCACTTGTATCACCCATTTCGCTTAATAAACGGGCGATATATGCAGCATTCAGATTAGTGTCATGAATTGGGTTTTTTGGCGTATAGGAGGTGTTAAACTCCGTAATGTGCATCTCCATTCCCTTATACTCGGGGAAGCTGTCGATAATTTCACGGCTGACAACAAGTTCATCAAGAAATATCTTAGGGTCTCTGAGCGCTTGATACTCATAGTGCCCTACACGGACTGGTGATTCGGTAGCATAGGCATGTCTCGTTACAAAATCCAACGGCAGCTGGTGCTTACTGCAATGAATTAAGAACTCCTTTAACCAACGTACATCATCTACTCCACAGATGGCAGGCCCGCCGACACGGAGACGTGAATCTACTTCTTTCACAGCTGTGCTAGAGAACTCATAGAGTATAAAATACTCCTGCATATCAGCATTCTTCCAAAAGGAGTGCAAGTTCGGCTCATTCCATACCTCAAAAGGCCAAGTAAGTACTTCCTTAAGGCCATAGCGATCAATCCAGTGGTTTATGGTTGCCTTGATTAAGTCAGCCCATTTCACATAATCCTTCGGGGGAGTCACATGTCCTCTCCAATAGAATACTGTCTGATCTCCCGAAGCTAGTTTGCGTGGCATAAAGCCTAACTCGACAAAGGGTTTCAGATTAAGTGAAAGGTAATCGTCCATTACCATATCTAGATATGTAAAGTTATATTCCACCTTAATTATGCCATCCTCTTCATACTCCTGGTAGATGGCCATATCATCAGAAAATAGCCCATGACCGCGTATATAGGAGAAATGAATCTCATCCTGTACCAATTCCAGTTGATCGTGGTAAGCCTTTTGAAGTGCCAGCCCCATACGACCAGTACCAATGCAGAAGGATGTATTATTATTAAAAGTAAAGGAAGCATCCCTGTGAACAGCGCAGCTAATTTTCTTTTTCATTTCTATTCTCCTTTATAGAATCTATTTTTTAGAACTACAAAAATTAATAAAAATCACTGCTGTATACTTAAGCAATTTTTAATCACTTAAATCTATTTATGTTACTACTATAATAATTCATTTACCGTTTAATTTCAAGAAATGGAAAATTTATTTAACAGTATATCCATTCCCTATATAAAAACAAGGCTTCCAAAGTTGATTGATAACTCTGGAAGCCTTGTTTCTTCAATATGCAGTTGAAGGGACTTGAACCCTCACCGCCTTGCGACGACTAGAACCTGAATCTAGCGCGTATGCCAATTCCGCCACAACTGCATGACTCCGTAATAACTACGGAACGAATTAGATTATAACATACTGCATTTTGAAATTCAACACAAATATAATAATGATTTCATAAGCAATGATTATACATCTAAGAAGTAGGAGCATAGCTACACACACTCGCTATGCTCCTCAGAATACAATACATTGATATTAGATTAGATATAGCTGCTATTCCGATAGATATATCTTCGTGCTGTCTATGATTTGATCCGCAGTCTCTTCGACTGATTTATTATTGGTCAATAAATCCTTTGCCTCTTCTTTTATTGCAGAGATGATCTGATCGTCGGTGAAGGCAATTTTGTTAGCATTATTGCATGCCTGAACCAGATTTTGTATTTGTTCCTCTGCTATTGCTTCGAAGGTGATTTCACTAAAAGAACCATCCGCATTTTCTATTTCCGACGAAGCAGTATAACTACTACGGTCAGAAGCAGCGCTGAGAAGTAAGGCTTCTTTATTTATTGAAAAACCATCATAGAAGTCATTTATGACAACCTCCTTGGATAGAACAAGTGCTACAAACTCTTTGCAGAGCTCCTGTTGATCACTGTTACTATTGATACCTATCTCGCAGGAGGGTATAGCTGACTGATCAAAGGGAGTAAAATTGCCCTGCACATACGTTACAATTCCAAGAGGATACATGGAATCGAGAAAACTGGAGCAGATTACTGAAGAAAGTTCAACCTTACTTGCCATATCCATGGCATTGCTAGCACCGTAGTAATCCCCAGAATAGTTGTCCGTAAGTTCATAGCCAGCTGAGATATCCTTAAGTTGATTTAGCACTGTTATTAAATTCTCCCGGTTGATGCTGCCATCATTATTCAAGATTCTGGTGGATAGGAACGGTGAATAGGTAGAAATGAAATCTGCATAGGTACTTCTGCCAAACAGGTTTTTATTCGGAAGCTCCTTAATATAAGCGGCTAAGCTCTCTAGGCTGGAAATACTAGAGGCATCAACTTCACGGCTTAATAAAAGTGGAAGTTTATAGCGTACAGGGACATTGTAGATCTTTTCATTATGGAAATAGTGTTGAATAATATTCTCATATAGTTCGCCGTTATCAAGCAGGGGATTAATAACGTCACTGAGATCGGATAAGATACCTTTTTCAATCAGCGAGTCTACCGGAAGCTCATCCAGTACGATAATATCGGAACCTTTACCAGTTAAGAGCTCTGTGTTGAGAGATTTGATATAATCTTCTTTGGTGGCGTCAGTGGCTGTGGCGAATTCCTCGTCTGACATAACAATCAGAAAGCTTACCTTCACATTCGGATGAGATTCCTGGAATAAGGAGGCTGCTTGTCTTAAGGTTGAGCTATCTTTTAATGCGTAGACCGTTAGTTCAGTAGAAGGAATCGTATCTACTTTTTCATTAAAATAATATTTTATTAATTTAAAGCCTTGATCGGAACTATACAAGACATAATAATTTAAATCAGACCCGGCGATAAAGCCAGTGCTCCACATGGTTCCCCTGGAGAGGGAGTTAAGGGTACCGTCAGCGATGGTCTGCCATAGAGAGGAACCCTGCTCCAGGATATGAATTCCGTCAGCATTGCACAGGAGCAGATCGCCCGTATCATTTACATCTAGGTAATTAGAGCTGTTTTGGATAGTTGAAAATGGGTAGCTTTCTATCTTTTGTGCACTATTAGCATTATAAACATCTATGCCAAGTAAATTGTAATTATCCATGTTAATCTGACCGACGATAATGGATTGGTCATGGATGGATAAAATGGTTTCGACATAACTAGTACCAGTGATAATATTTTCCTTTTTAAAGGTATCCTTGTTATAATAAGTAATATCACCGCCATAATTTAAGGCAATCAGTGTGCCATCGGAAAGAGCATTTACAAGCTGAGGATATTCATAGAAATCGAATTCTTCGTTCTTGATATCCCAGCCTTCAGGGGTGATTTTCTCATAGGTCGAGCCGTCGCTAGAGCGTAAAAGCATTCCTTTTACCTGCTCACCGTCTAATTCGAGGGAGTAAAGATACTGATTTCCCATACCATCTTCAAAAACATTATTAAGCCAAAGACAACCAGGAGTTAGCTGTACAGTACTCAACCATGTGGGAGTATCTTCGATCCAGGTACCATCCCCATTCATAAGATAACGGGTTATCAGGCAATCATCATCCGTTGTAGAATAAACATATAAACAGGGCATTCCGTCTATCTTCTTTAGCTGTAGGGTTGCGTCAGTGCTGATGCCTTCAGGAAGTGATATGTTCTCTTCCATATAACGGCCTTTTCCATTGCTGGTTGTAGCTTTGGTTGAGCCTTTGGCACTACAACCGGTGATGAGAAGTGCTAATACCAAAATAATTAACACTGATTTTAATTTATTCATGTTTCCTCCATTCTGCCGCTCTTTGCGGAATTCCATATATTGCATAATAATTATGAATATGTTATAACGAACTTATCTCTAATGAACCTTAAAATAAATCCGTGAAATAAATATTTTGATACATTGGCTAATTCAGAGGGAAAGAAGACCAATGCTTCTTATCATTATATCACAGATAAAAGCGGGAGAAAAACATGCGTATATTAGTAATCGAGGATGATAAGGACCTGTGTTCCATCTTGGAATACCAGTTAAATAAGAATCAGATGATGGCGGATTTTTGCTATGACGGAGAGGATGCTATGTTTTATGCTGGCAGACAGACCTATGATATCATCATATTGGATCGAATGCTGCCGGGAATGGATGGTCTTACCATACTAAACAAACTCCGCCATCTTAGCATAGGAACACCGGTCATTATGGTTACGGCCATGGGAACATTGAAGAACCGTATCGAAGGTCTTGATACGGGAGCAGATGACTATCTCACTAAGCCCTTTGAGATGGACGAGCTGATTGCTCGTATCAAGGCTTTGGCAAGAAGACCGGCTAAAGTCCAAAATATTAATGAGCTGCATTTTTCAGATATTCTATTAAATGAGGGTTTAATGTCTGTTGTACGGGATCAAGAGCAATGTGCTTTATCAAAGCGAGAATACGATTTACTAGCGTTCTTAATTCGGAACAAAGGACAGGTTTTGACCAGAGATATGATTTTATCCCGTGTGTGGGGAGCCGATAGCTTTGTAACAGACAGCAATCTGGATAATTTTATTTGTTTTCTCAGGAAGCGATTGAAATCTGTACATAGTCAAGTGACCATTAAGACCATTCGGTCTGTGGGATACCAGCTGATGGAATAGTAGGGAGGTAACTATGTTTCGTAAATTAAGAAAACGGTTAGTGTTTCACTACGGAATTACCACAAGTATGATCCTCACTCTTATTATTGTCGGTGTATTCTTTATTACCTACAATCAAAGTCAGGAGCAGACCCGTGTACAATTTCAAAAAAACGTGGAGCAGGTAGCCAATGAGATACAATCAAAAGCGATAATCAGCACTAGTTGGCTTGTACAGATGCAGAGGAATAATCAGATGATTATCTTCATAGAGGACAACGGAAAGCCACTCACCAGCTTCAGTCTTATGAAAACTACAATCAATACGAAGGATAGTGTGGCAAAGCTCAAAGCCATGGCTAAAGAAGATGGGATATCCCTAGATACTAAGCCTTTGATGATTGCTACAGAAAAGACACAGATCTATACCTTTCATACGAATATTCTGCAATCCTATCTAGGGATGGCTATTTCCATCCGAAGTGCCAAGGGCTGGCAGACAGTAATTGCTTTTTATAACAATATCAATCAGTGGAGCTCCTTTTTGAAGCAAATTCTTATTTTTGCTTTGATTGAGCTGGCTGGTATAGTGGGATTATTTCTGATAAGCTCCTTATTTGTCGGTAGGGTACTTCAACCCTTGGAGATGGGGCAGCAGAAGCAGAATGCTTTTGTAGCAGCAGCATCCCATGAGCTTCGTACTCCTCTTACTATTATTAAAGCTGCGGTTGCTTCGTTAACTGAAGAAGCATCCAAAATGGATCAATTCCTTCCGAACATCGAAGGGGAATGTAACCGGATGACCAGACTGGTTAGCGACATGCTCTTACTGGCATCAGCGGATGTGAAGGCCTGGAGCCTACAGAAGGAGGAGCTGAATCTGGATACCCTGCTTATTGAAAGTTATGATATGTTCTGTTCCTGTAGAAAGTCTTCCGATCCTGATCTTACGCTGGAGCTCTCTGAGGAGGAGCAGCATATGGTTATGGGAGATAAGGAACGTATCAGTCAGATCATAGCGATTCTGATTGATAATGCGATGAGCTACGGCAAGGAAGGAAAGCAGATAGCGCTAAAAGTCTACAACCGGAGGAATTATACCATGGTTGAAGTAGAGGATCATGGGACTGGAATCTCTGAGGAGGACAAGAAACTTGTCTTTGATCGGTTTTTTCAGGGGAATCAATCCAGAACAGACAAGAAACATTTCGGACTGGGGCTTAGTATTGCGAAGGAGTTGGCCGAGCTACACGACGGTGATATTACAGTGAAAGATACTCAGGGAAGCGGCGCCACCTTTGTATTACGGCTGCCGAGGGTGAATAATTAGATTTTTTGAAATTAATAGCATGATGAAACGCTACCGTCCATTATATATGAGGATTGTAGCGTTTTTTAGGTGCGCCCGGCGGGCGCACTTCAGATTACAGAAGGGCATGAATTTTTAAGGTTGATTAGAGAAATGCATGCTAAGCTAGCAATAAAGCGGAATAAAATAGAAGAATGGGATTGGTGGTTAGTATAATGCTTCGGCGTACATCAAAACGATACATATCTAAGCGGCGGATGAAGGAAATCAAGACTGCATGGCTATTTCTACTTCCCAGCGTGGCAGGGGTTACAATTTTTATTTTAATCCCCTTGTTGGATGCAGTCAGAAGATCATTTTTTGAAGCCATGAGTGGTAAATTTGTTGGGCTTAAGAACTATCAAACTGTTATTATGAATGATGCCTTCCGCCTGGCAGCAATAAATACAGGGCGCTTCATGTTGATTTGCATTTCACTGTTGTTGGCTTTTTCGTTATTTGTTTCAACTTTAATCAACGGACTGAAGAAATGTCAGGACTTCTTTAAAACAACCTTTTTATTAACAATGGGGATACCTGTGGCATCAGTGGTGCTTATGTGGAAGCTTGTATTTAGCGCAAATGGGTTTTTAAACCGTGCGATTGTATTGTTCGGCGGCAGTACGACGGATTGGATGAATTCGTCAAAGGCTTTTTATGTTCTAGTGTTCAGCTATTTGTGGAAAAACACCGGGTATGACATGGTTCTGTGGCTGGCCGGTATTAATGGAATTTCTGCCGGTCTGTATGAAGCGGCGGCAATTGACGGGGCAGGAGCTTTTAAAAAATTTCGTTATATTACGATGCCGAGCTTGATACCAACGGTATTCACACTATTTGTATTGTCTCTGGTGAACTCCTTCAAGGTATTCCGCGAAGCGTATCTCGTTGCGGGTAATTACCCTAACAGCAGTATCTATATGCTGCAGCACTTGTTCAATAACTGGTTTGTCGCTCTTGATATTCAAAAAATGTGTGCGGCAGCAGTGCTCGTTGCGGCTATACTGATAGTATTTATTCTGGTGGCTCATCGAATCAGTAACCGGCTAGAGGGTGAGGATAAGGTATGAAAATGAAACGATGGATAGCATTAATCATTTTAGCATTCCTATCACTCCTGATCTGGCTTCCAGTCTGGATCATGTTGACCGGTTCTCTGATGGGAAAGACTGAAATAGAGGAAAGCATTAAACCAGTAATGGAACTTGCAGAAGATGGAAATACAGGTTCAAGTATGAATACTTCAGAGCAATATGCAAGCTGGCATATGATACCGCAGTATCCTACTCTGAAGCCTTATGTAGAATTATTACTTGACTCACCCCATTTTTTTGCAATGTTCTGGAACTCCTGCATTCAGGTGATTCCGGGGGTTTTGGGACAGCTGCTGATTGCGGTACCGGCAGCGTGGGCATTTGCCAGATATCAGTTTCCCGGTAAACGGGGAGTGTTTTTAATATATATTATTCTTATGATTATGCCATTTCAGGTCACGATGGTGTCCGGATATCTGGTTCTGGACAGGTTTCATATGATGCATACACATCTTGCCATCATTGTGCCAGCAGCATTCTCAACTTTTCCGGTGTTTATTATGACGAAATTCTTTAAGGGGATACCAGATACTCTAATGGAAGCTGCCAGAATGGATGGCGCTTCTGAGAGGCAGATATTTTCTCATATAGGGATACCGCTTGGCGCCTCTGGTATCGTCTCAGCAGTCGTCCTTGGGTTTCTAGAAGGCTGGAACGCCATAGAACAACCACTCACGTTCTTGAGCAAGCAATCCTTATGGCCATTGTCGCTATATCTGCCAAGCATTAGTAAGGAGAGGGTTGGGGTGGCTTTTGTGGCTTCAGTTATTGTGATGATTCCTTCTGTGCTCATATTCTTGTATGGACAGCAGTATCTGGAGCAGGGTATCGTGGCCTCAGGAATTAAGGAGTAAATTGTGAAGATTATCAATAATGTAAGGAGATAGGACATGAGTAATTATTTGCGAAAGGAAGTTACACAGGAATCTAAGGATAGAAAGGTTTCCTTTCAGAATTATATAAAAAAGTTAATTATCATATTTTTCATAATTATGCTTGCATTAACGTTCATATCCAGAGCGGCGGATTCTGCGCTTGTTGCAAAGGTTACGAAGACTTCTGCGAAGAAGGGAGAATTGACCTTTCGGTTTCGGGGAAGTGGAAAGATTACAGAGAATGCAAAACAATATCTGGAGATTTATGAAGGAGTCCATATCAGCAAGATACTAGTAAAGGAAGGAGCAAAAGTCGAACCGGGCGATCCATTGTTTCAATATAGCATTGCGGATTTGGAAAAAAAGTATAAGGAAGCCAAGGATGAAATCTTAAGATCAGAGCTTAATTATGAGAAAGCAAAACTAAGCTATGAGGTTATGTCAGCTGGTGCAGCAGTAGAGGCAGCAGAGCTTACTTTGCAAAGAACGAAGCTTGATCTGACCTTAGCCGGGCGAGAGCTGCAGATAAGTAAGGATAGAATAAAGAAGCAAAGGCGGGAAAGCTGTGAGAATGCGCAAAAAGAATATGAGGCGGCATTAGCGGTTTGTGATAAGCAGGAAGTAAAGAAAAATAATGCAGTCAAACAGGCGAGCAGGGAGCTTCAAAAAGTGGAAGACGCACGTGCCGAACTGAATGAAGCACGAATAGAGACCGAAGCAGTTCTGTCAGAATATCGCGTAGTAGTAGAAAGTTTGAAGGAGAATGTAGAGGATATCATGTCAAGTATCAGCGGTAAGGGAGCAGATACAAATAAAGATAGCTTCAGCTACTTCAATGTGGATAATCGATTTTTTAATCTTCTGACCAGCTTACTTGCCAATTCTGGTGACACGCAGGCTGCCGTAGAACAGAAGGATCAGCAGGTCATGGGTGACGAACTATCATCAGTCAAACAAGAGGAAATGGACCGGATCGTCAAAGCGGTGGATAATATTTTCCGAAACTATTATGGTGAGGAAGAATACAAAGTACATCAGAAGAAGATAGAAACAGCTGAGCAAAACCTCGAAAGAAAGAAGGAGGACTATTCCTGCTCTATTATTAGTGCAGCGGAAAATGGCCGTAACCTAACTGTAGAGGATAAGCTATCCTATATCCGGCAATACGAGGATGCAATTGCTACACTGGAAGAATTAACTGGGGAGGATCTTAAGCTGAGAGAAGCAATTGCAGCGTACGGCTATGCTCTCCTAAAAAAGGAGCCTGTGGAGATTGAGAATACATATACAGCACTATTTGCATGTATTTACCGTGAGAATAAAGCAGAAACAAAGGAAATCGAGGCGGCAGATGATGAGATAGAAACTGCAAGAGAAGCTTTAGCTGATACCACAGCAGAATGGAAGGATACAATTGCAGAAGCGCAAGAGAAGGCTGAGGAGTTACTGGTTATTTATCAAAAGGAAGCGGAAGTCTATCAACAAATGATAGACGGGACCTATGACTATTCCGAGGAAGTTTGGATGGAAGAGAAACAGGTGGAGAGTGCTGCCCGTGCTGTTACAGATGCTAAGATAAGCGTGGAACAAGCAAATGATATTGAGTACCAGGCAGCGGAGAAAAATCAAAAGGAAGAAGAGTTGCATAAGCTTGATTATGAATTATATAGAATGGATCTGGAGGAGAGGAACGAGATAGCAGATGCACTTAATAGGCTGCTGAAGCAAGATGGTATGGTGACATCTCCGCTAAACGGATATGCTGTCGGTATAGGTGTAGAAGAAGGCAGTATGACTACTGGTATTGAAAAAGTAGCGATTGCAGTGGATGAATGTAGCATTCAAATCTATGTTACGAAAGAAGAGGCTAAACGTATCGAAAAGGGAGACGAACTAATGATCAAAATTGGGAAGAGGGAAAAGAGTATTACAGTACCGATTTCCAGTATTGGAGCAATCAGTGAGGAAGGAATGGTAGAAATCACAGGAACTATGCCAGAGGGAGAATACCAGGTAGGAACAGAGGTTACCTATGAGCTTACGAAAAAGTCAAAGCAGTACCGTCAGACAATACCGATTACTGCTCTGCATTCTGACAGCTATGGCAATTACTATGTATTAGTACCTGAGGAGAGAAATACAGTTCTTGGAAATGAATTAATCGCAAGGCGAATTGCAATTACTTTGATTGATAAAAATGAGACGACTGCAGCGGTTGACGGTGATTTATACTCTATAGACATTATCTCGGGAAGTAATAAGAATATAGAGGAAGGAGACCGGGTAAGGAGCATCGGGGAATAGTAGGATGTACCGAAAAGGAACAAAGGGTGCAGAAATTAGAGGCGCTGTAGGGGAATCAGGAAAGAAAGGCATGCCGGTGACATGAATATGAAAAGAAAATTGTTATATCTTCTCCTCTCCCTGGCGGTACTGACCATCTGGGGTTACGGAAACTATTACGGTCAATATGCCAAGTCAAATTTTAGCTCCGTTAGTGTACGCATGCAAGAGGCCTCGATTACAAAACAGGATATCCTTACAGCACTAGTGAATGAGGAGATTAAGGGAACTAAGGATATTCCTGAGGTCACTGCCTGGAAGCAGCTGGAGGATCAAAGCTTTGAATACCCGGAGTTAGCGACGACAGCAAGTCTGTCAGTAATAGAATTCTGGGGGGACATGACTCAGATTATGCCAATTAAACTGGTGATAGGAAGTATTATGACCTCAGAGGATGATACCGGCTGTATTATAGATGAGAATGCGGCTTATCGACTATTTCGAACGAGGGAGGCAGTTGGAAGAGTGCTTACTTATCAGAGTCAAAGCTATTGTATCCGAGGCGTTATACAAGCAAAGGAAGAGGTGGTAATCCTTCCGATAACTGTGGACGAAAATCATTACTCGAATCTTGAATTGGTATATGACAATAAAGAAAGTGGCAAACAGTATGCACTTGATTTTATGCAACAGAATGGGTTGGGAGAAGACTATGCAATTGTTGAGGGTTGTTATTATGCGAAACTCATACAAATGTCTTCGATATTACCCTTGTGGGTGCTTGGCATTTTCTTGCTGTATAAGCTTTTTAGTGAAGGCCGGAAGATGAGAATGGGATCTCTGCAGAAGCAAACACAGAAGCTTGAAGACATAAAGATACAGAAGGAGAGCCTGATGATATACTTGAAAAGAAAGAGGCTGCTTGATAAGATAGTATTTTCAATTATTTTTACCTTTACTGTATTCTTATTATTAAGACTGATGACAGAGTTCATGATTGTCCTTCCAGAACGATGTATTCCTACTAGGTGGTCAGATTTTTCGTTCTATACAAAGCGATTCAATGAATTTCGTGAACAGCTATTGACAATGAAATATATTTCGCCGGTAACGAAGGATATTCTCATGTTTCAAGCAATAAAGCGCTGTGCTACTTTCAATTTGATTGCTTCTGTGGCAACCGTGATTCTTGTGACGCATAGAAAGGTCAAGATGGCTTGATTATATATGCCGAGACAACTATATCAAGACGTAATGCAGAGATATATTAATATCAGAATAATTCACCTCTATTTTGGTAAATCTAGCCTTGAGGTGAAATGACATGGATATTATATGGAAGGAAAACGGAATATTTGAAGAAAGTGGTTCTGAACGGGGTGAATCCCTATGGCTTCAGAAGCAGTTTCGCTATAGTAACGAGGTAAATCAAGAGAATAGGGAGAGGAAGTCGAGGCCTACACTTACAGAGGAAATCAGCACAGAGGTTGCCGTAATTGGCGGAGGTCTGGCAGGTGTACTAGTGGCATATCAGCTTCAAAAGCAGGGTGTGCCGGTGGTGGTTCTTGAATGTCGGGAAGTAGGAAGCGGAATGACGAAGAATACCACTGCGAAGATAACCTCACAGCACGGACTTATTTACCGAAAGCTCATCATGTACAAGGGTGAAGAGAGAGCTTGGGAATATGCAAGGGCAAATCAGGAAGCGATAGATAATTATGATAATATCATAAAGGAGCTTCAGATAGACTGCGATTATGAGATAAAGCCCAACTATATCTATACGTTGGATGACGAGTTAAAGATAAGGCAGGAGGTAGAGTCGGCTCAACAGCTTGGACTACCGGCTGTATTTACTCGGGAGACGATACTGCCCTTTAAAGTGAAGGCGGCGATACGGTTTGACCAACAGGCTCAGTTTCACCCATTGAAGTTCCTGGATGCAGTGGCAGAGCAGCTAACTATATATGAGAATACCAGAGTGACAGAAATTCATAAAGACGGATTGATTGTTACGGATAAGGGAAAGATTAAGGCCAAGAAGATTGTTATTGCCACCCATTATCCTTTCATAAATGTGCCGGGTTATTATTTCTTCCGACTTCATCAGGAGAGGTATTATTTAAGTGCACTGGAGAGCCACGACATGAATCCGAGATTCCACTTGGACGGCATGTATCTGGATGCCGACCCAGACGGCTTTACCTTCCGTAACTATAAGGACTATCTGCTCCTTGGAAGCGGTAATCATAGGACAGGTGAATATCAGCCGCTGGATGCCTATGCAAGGATTGAGAGAGCAGCTAAGAAATGGTACCCAGAGGCAAAGATTATTTATACATGGTCTAATCAGGACTGCATGACTCCAGATACCATCCCCTATATCGGTAAATATTCTGTGAGGACGCCTAACATCTATGTTGCCACTGGTTTCAATAAATGGGGTATGACTGGTGCAATGGTTGCTGCCATGATTATCAGTGAACGAATTGGCGGGCGAAACCACGCTTACCAGAAGGTATTCAATCCCCGTAGAATGATGCTTTCTGGCAGCAGAGTTCTTTTAAAGGATGCAGCAATTATTACTATTAGCCTTCTATCGGAATACCTGAGTATTCCCCATAACCGGTTGAAGGATATAGGTAAGGGTAAAGCAGGAGTAGTAAAGTACGATGGGCAAAGGGTAGGTGTCTATCGTGATGAAGAGGATAAATACCATTTCGTAACGACCAAATGTCCGCACCTTGGCTGTAAGCTAGAGTGGAACCAGAATGAGTTAACCTGGGACTGCCCCTGCCATGGCTCACGCTTTGACTATCGGGGAAATATGATTAATAATCCGGCTATGCGGGATACATTTAAAGCTTGCCAGCGTAAAAAGAAGTAAACTCACATTTGTACACCTTAAGAACATAGGCTCACCGGTCACATTATAGTAACTGTATAACACGTTTAGTGGGATACATTTAATTTAGTATGGCCGGTTTTCTAATTATGATTTATATATCAAAGTGAGTAACATTTAGGAAAAGATGATAAATCATATAAAGATTTTAGCATTGACTTAAGGACTGAATACATTTGGAAATGAGAAAAAAGTGTTGCATTTATACAACTAGGATGATATAATCACTATTGTTCGCTGGTAAAAGTGAATGGAATGCAGTCGTGGCGGAATTGGCATACGCGCTAGACTAAGGATCTAGTGAGCATTGCGCTCGTGAGGGTTCAAGTCCCTTCGACTGCATAAATAGCCTTAAAATCTTTGAAATAAAGGATTTTAAGGCTATTTTTTTATCCTTCGTGATAGGAATCTTTGCTTTATTCTGTTGGACTGTACTTTTGTAGATTGCAATTCGATAAGTTTTATTGTAATATAAATTTAAATACTTATAAAAATTGGGAATATAGTCGAGGCTAATTTCTAATACACCTATTTCCAGAATAAATTAGATACATCTACTGCCTTTATACTAAGGAGGAAGTTATTTATGAAAAAGCAAAGAAGTACTAAGTTAGTGTCACTTCTGATCATTATCTGTATGCTATTTAGTGTAGTAAATCAGGATGCTTATGCAAATGATGCCGGTAATTTGGATTCTTATTATAATATTGACAATGTTCTATCTGGCATTTCTGATAGTTCAGTGACAACGGAGGCTTCAGATAAGATTGTTTCGTTTGCTCTGTCAGGACCAGATGATACAACAGAATTGATTACCTACTATGTAGGTGGAGTGACAGGTACGGTCACAGGTACTATCGGAGAAAGCAGTGATTATCCATTTGCCACTTTACAGGATGCCATGTTAGTTATTAATCAGAAGGCTGGTAATTATCATATTATCATTCAGGGCGACACGATAGAAAACAGTCCAATTGATATTGGGGATGGAACAAATACTTTTCAAGTAACTATCAGTGCTGTATCTGGAAGTGCTATATCGAAGGGTGCTGTAACCGGAAGTGCGATAGCTACATCTGGAGCGTCTATTACCAGTACTGCCATAGGGGATAGTCTTATCAGCGTGCAAAATTATGCAACTCTTATTTTGAAAGGGGATAATGACACAGCAGAGGCAAGTTTAAATCTCATAGGCTCATCAAGTGCATCCCATTCTTTGCTAACAATATTGCCCAATGGTTTTCTTAAGCTCCTTCCGGGGGTAATGCTTAAGAATAATGACACTACAAGTAGCACTTCGAATTATTACGATATTTCTACCCTCTGCGGAGGTATCTATAATATGGGTCACATTATAATGGAAGGCGGAAGTATTTCTGGAAACACTGGTGCCTATTACGGTGGAGTATATAATGTGGGTAGCTTTATTATGTCCGGAGGCAGTATAACTACTAACTCTGGTTCTTTATGCGGTGGTGTATTAAATGAAGGTACCTTTGAAATGTCGGGGGGAGAGAATAGCTATAATCTCTCGGGAGCTGCAGGTAATGTTTATAATAAGTATAACTGTGAATTTTATTTTACAGGAGGTTCGGTTATTTATGACCCTTCATGCTATGCGGGGGTATATAATTCAGGAGCCTTCACTATGTCTGGAAGCGCTGTAATTACAGGAACTAATGACTCTAAAGATATCTTGCTGCTAGATGCATCGACTATAAACCTTGTTAGTAATCTGACCGTTGATAGCCATATATCGTTATTGTTAGACATATACAGTCCGGATTTAGAAATTCTAACTGGGGAGGCCGAAATTATAAGGAGTAATTACCATAAATTCAGTCTTGATAGCTATCATTCGGATTATAGTATTACGGATACTGGTATTCTTGAGTACCATGGCATGATTGCAACATATTATGTGGATGGTAATGTTGGAAAGGATACTAATCCGGGGACAGAAGACTTACCCTTTGCTACGATTGATAAAGCAAAACTTGAAATTTATTTTAAGGGCGATGTTGGCACAATATATATCTGCTCTGATCTTTATATTACAAAATCTGTGGTTTTCCAAGGTACAATTAACATGAAAAATTTAGGTGGAAAGCATACCATATTCCGTAGTGGGAGCTTTGATGATTATATGTTCATTAGCTATGGCGTTCTGATTTTAGGAGACATTGATAAGGACCCATCGGATCAAACATACAACTTGGCCATTGATGGAAACAACTTAATAAATAGAGGAAGTCTAATATCCAACAGTGGTATCTTAAAGTTATATCCCGGGGTGGTTATACAAAACAGTGCTACCACAGATGCTGGTGGAGTTTCTAACGATGGAAGGTTTATTATGTATGGCGGCAGTATCAGCCATAATGCGAATGAAGGGATTTCTAATCGTGAATCAGGAACATTTATAATGAAGGGGGGAAATATTACTGCTAATACTTCATTTGTAGGAGGCGGCATAGGAAACCGAGGAAAGTTTATAATGGAAGGCGGGATTATCAAAGATAACACTGCTTCTTATGCCGGGAACGGTGTACAATGTATGAGCGGTATTTTTATCATTAAGGATGATGCCGTAATTTCCAGTAATAATGATGTGAATCTTATAAGCGAAGATAATGTGGTAACAATTGGGGGGAGATTACTGGGTGATGCTCCAGTTATTACAATAAGCACAAGCTTTTGGCATAGAGAATTAAATCCAGGTAATCCAATAGTAGTATCTGGAGAAGGATATAATTTTACGGCAGAGGATATGGCAAAAATAACACTCTCCGACGCCAGATTTTTTCTGAACAGTTCAGGCATGATTAACGCTGAATTAAAAGATAGCTACGTAATAATTGATCCGAAAAGTAATTTATCCTATACTGGCAGTGAGATAAAACCGACTGTCATTGTATATATAGATAAGGCTTTAACAGAAGGCACGGACTTCACAGTAAGCTATGAGAATAATACAAATGTTGGAGCAGCAACTGTAACGGTTGAGGGATTAGGTAATTACTGCGGTAAGGTTACGAAGACCTTTGAGATCAAAAAAGCAGTCGTCAATCAGATTGCTACAGAAGCACCTGTTAATAAGACCATTAAGGCATCTGAGAATAAATCGGAAGCAGAGCTACTTGCATCCATAATGCTGTCAGAAGTCGAGGTGGTATTTCCTGGTGGTACAGCAAAGCTCCCAATAACCTGGAAGCATACAGAGGGTAGCTATCATACGAAGAGCGGAATCTATACGTATACAGGTACCCTGACCGGCAATAATAATATTGATGTAGGAACCTCAACATTAACTATCAATATTACTGTTGAAGCAGTGGAACTGAACAATCCAGACTTTGACGATATTGCTATAAGCAGAGGAAAGAAAACAGAGGCACAAGCCTTAGATCTTGGCAACAATATTCTTCCCGTAAGCGGGATAGTTGCCTTAGAGGGTAAGGAGATTCATTATACAATTAAATGGGATGATCAGACTATAAATACAACGCTCGAAGAGGAGAGCACCATATTTACCGGAACAATATCCTATTCGGATGCTCCCAGCTGGGCGACGCTCCCTTCAGACTTGACAGTAAAAAGAAAAGTAAGTATTGCATTCGATAAATCGTATACCATAAAGGCAACAGTAGAAGGTAACGGATCCATCACGCCAAGTGGCAAAGCTTTAGTCAACCGCAATGAAAACAAGGAGTTTACGATTGCACCTGCATATGGTTATTTGATATATGATGTGCTAGTTGATGGAAAGAGTGTTGGAGCTGTAAACCAATATACATTTTCTAACGTTATAAAGGAACATACAATAGAGGTTAGGATAAGAGAGAAGCCACCTGTAAATATCCTAGTACCGACAGCTGCGCCAACACCAACAACTATACCGACACCGACGGGTATAGCTTCCCCTATTCCGGGCGCTGATGACGTTAGAGAAATAAAGGCGAAGGTATCAGTTAAGGTAGCGCAGAATGAGCAGGGGAATGAACTAAATACCTCCATTGGTATCTCTGAGGAAGAAGTCATTAACATAATAAATGACATTAACACCTCGGAACAAACGGTTATAACGATTCCGGTCTCTTCGGAGGAATTAACTAGGCGACTTTCTGAAAGCAGTGTGTCAAAAGTCAATATCGATGTTACAGTACCGGATAATCTACTAATAAATGAAAATATCGCAGGTTACGACATCCTATTAGCATCTGATATTTTAGAGACAGCAAAGAATACAGGGAAGGATGTTACAGTCGCGGTAAAGAACGAGAAAGGCGACGAGAAGTATTCCTGGATGTTTGCCGGTGATGATCTGGCAAACTCAAGAACTGAGGTTTCTGATATCAATATGTCACTTGAGGTTGAAAAGGCAGAAGACAATCCGGAGCTAAATAAATTATTGAATACGCAGAACAGTAATGATAATAGCAATAGTCTGGTTATTAAATTCGGCCATCATGGTGAGCTACCTTCACAAGCTAAGGTTAGAATATATGTAGGAGATTTGGGTTTTGAAGAGGCTCAGACACTCTATCTGTACTATTTTAACTCGGAGACTGGAAAGTTGGATACCCTGCCATATAGTTCTAATTATAAGGTGGATAAGGATGGCTATGTAGCTATAAATATTATACACTGTTCATATTATGTACTCCTTCCGAAGAAGGCAGACAGCAGCAAGATTACATCTCTGCTTAACCAAATCAGTGTGACAGTGGAAGAGTCAACTCTTTATCTTGGTAAAGCACCATATAACACAACAGCAATTAACCTAAACCTGCCAAATACATTAAAGTTGGTTCAGAAGTTGCAGGATGATACCGATAAAAGTGCAGTGGGCGAGGTAATTGTAGCCTATAGATCAAGTGACTCCAAGGTCGCAGAAGTGGACAACCAAGGTAATATCACAGCGATTAGCTCTGGTAAGGCGGTTATAACTGCTAAGGTTACACTTTATAGCGGAAAAACAAAAACGTATAAGATAATAACAACCGTAAAGAAGCCATATATTACCCTGACAAAAAGTATTGATACTATGGGAGAGGGAAAGAGCTTTAAATTTGAAGCTGAGTCATATGGACTTAATAAGGATGATATTATTTGGTCAACAACTAAGCGCTCAATTGTTGTAATTAATAAGAAGACAGGTAAAGCTACGGCAAAAACGAAAGGCACAGACTATGTGACAGCATCCATTGATGGAATATCTGTAAAGAAAAGGGTAGTAGTGAAGTAAATAGAACACTACTAGAAGCTAAGCAGAAAGAAAAGATTGTACAATATTATTATAAGGCTTCCAAAGTTTTGTTAAACTTAAGGTGTGAACGAAGGCATGATATTGAAGGAGCGGATAGATGATGCAGTAACCAGAATTCTGAAAGTTAAGGTAGAACTGGGGTTATTTGAAGATCCTATGCAGGAGAAGCTTTTAACCAAGCAGCCGGAGCCTGGATCTAGAATACCGTGAAATAGCCAGGCAGCTGGTAGAGAAAAGTCTAGTGCTTCTTAAAAATGATAATGATATATTACCCTTAAAGCAAGGAAGCAAAATATATGTCTGTGGTCCGGCAGCAGATGATACCGGTGTTGCCAATGTGCTTGTTGGTAAGAAATCTTTTACCGGCAAGCTGCCGATGCCGTGGTATAAATCTACTGAGGACATCGGAACTGGAACCTATCAGTATGAACTAGGATATGGATTGACGATAGAATAGAAATAATATGTAGAAGCAGAAGGCTAATATTGTTAATCAATTAAAGGGAGGGTTTACGGACATTTACGGACCCTCCTTTTTGATTAATAAAACGGCAATATACTCTAGCAAGTAAATATAAATGATATAGTATAGGGTGTTTTTATCTGATATAATAAATTAAAGTTGGATTATATCACCAAGTTAGCATGCAAGTTGGAGGTCTTTATGCCAAAAATAATGATAATAGAAGATGACACACAACTCAGAACTCAAATCAAAGAAGTACTTTTGAGATATGGATATGATGTTTATGCAGTTGAAATGTTTCATAATGTAGAGGAACAGTTTGTGAAGGTTGAGCCAAACCTGGTTTTGCTGGATATAAACCTGCCATATTATGATGGTAATTATTATTGTCGGATGTTTCGTAAGCATTCAAAGATTCCTATTGTTATTATATCAGCGAGAAATAGCGACATAGATCAAATTTTAAGTATGGAACTTGGTGCGGACGAATATATCGTCAAGCCCTTTAACATCCAGGTTTTAATAGCGAAAATCAACGCCTTGATAAGAAGGCTTTATGGGGATTATTCAAACAGTGAAAGTAGTAAGGACATTAATGTTCATGGAATTACGCTTGATAGTGCCAGTTTCAAGGTTTTATATAAGAAATCAGCAAAAGAATTAAGTAAAAATGATTATAAACTATTAAAAATGTTTTTACAGAATATTAATCAGGTATTATCTAGGGAGGAGCTGTTGGAAGAAATCTGGGATGAAAGCAGCTTCGTGGATGACAACACTCTAACGGTGAATGTGACAAGGGTTAAGAGCAAACTGGCAGACCTAGGAATTTATGATGTGATTAAGACAAAACGCGGAGTGGGATATTTATTTGATACGAGCTCACTGGATGATTCGAACTAGGAAGGACGGGAGTTCCATGAATATTAAGCTGGTAAAAAGCTTCATTAAAGACCAATGCGCTAATAGTATTGCTTATTTTAGTGGTATTTTCTTAATTGGGTTATTTTATTATATTAATTATGGGGATACAATTGAGATTATTTATCCTCTTTCTATAGCTTTGTTCGTTTACCTGATTTGGATGCTTTATCATTTCATTGAATATTATAGGATTTACATAGGCTTAGAGGAGATGGTGAAGTGCCATGATTATCGAGGAAATTATCATACGGAGATTAGTAAAAAAATAAATGAAACAATGAAGACGGTTCATACAGATTACTTGGACAAGCTAAATGCTTCGGAAAATAATAAGAAAAAAGAAAGAAGATTTCTATCGTTATGGATACATAACATGAAGACACCGGTTTCTGTTACCGATTTGTTAATCCAGAGACTGGAACGGGGTGAAATAGAAACAACTGTTGCTACCCAGGCGATGAAGGAGGAGAACAAAAAGCTCTTAGTTAATTTAGATACAGTTTTAAATATGATCAGGTTAGAGGATTTTGCAAAGGATTATGTTCCTGAGCAAATCAATCTTTTGGAGGAACTGAATTCCATTATTAATAAGAATAAAAGCTTATTTATATATAACCACGTGTTTCCTAAGATAGCTACAGAGCTACAGGAAGTTATAATCCTCTCCGATAAAAAGTGGAATGAATTGATGATAAATCAAATCATTTCAAATGCTGTAAAGTATTCGAAGGATGAGGAGGGGGCTTCAAAGGAAATATATTTTAAGGTAGAAAGAGAAGGTCAGGAGATATCCCTTACAATTAAGGATGAAGGGATCGGAATTCCCGAACATGATATTGAAAAGGTATGTGAACCGTTTTTTACCGGTGATAATGGAAGAAAAGGATACCAATCAAGTGGGATAGGATTATATTTTTGTAATGAAGTCTGTAAGCTGCTGGGTCATTCCTTACGAATATCCTCTGAAATCATGAAAGGAACCTCCGTTAGGATTTCCTACCTTTCGAAATTGTAGGATTAATTTAGCTCACGAAGCGGGAAAAACACTCGTATTCATAAAAACAAGGGTTTCAAAGTTATTACCAACTTTAAAACCCTTGTTTTTTATGTTTGAAATTCAATTGGAATGCACTGAGGGAAACTCTCCAAGATTTATGCAGCCATTAACCCGATTATAAAAGATTTTTAACAAAATCAACTGGGAACATTGTCTTCTGAGCAGTTTCTTCTACACTCAATCCCTGAGCCAAAAAGCGCTTTGCAACGCTAGTCATACTTTCAGAGACTTCGACAATATATTGATCGTAATCATAAAAACGCATTACACGTTGGCCCCACGGATACTCTTTAGCCTCATGAATAAACTCAATACTATTTATGCCTTTGATTTTTGTCTGCCAGTGTTCCAAATCCTCTACTTCAAAATAAAGCTGAAAGTTATTAGGACAAGGTTTCATTTTAAGATTTTGGCCCACTAACTCCTCATAATCTGATTGTAGGGATAGTCCTCTTTCAAAAGATACATGCGTTCCTAAATCCATTATAACTTTTTGCTCCATTATCGTCTCATAGAAATATTTTGATTTTGCGATGTCCGATACGGCAATTAAGGTGCCTTGATATTGCATAGAATCACTCCTTTTTTCTTTATCATACCTTAAAATTTAGCGATCTCATTGTAAAAATCGGACATGTTATCCTGATATTTCTGCGGAGTAATCCCACATACAGATTTGAACTCGTGGATAAAATGCGGTATATCGTAAAATCCTGTTTGAAGATAGGCTTGAGTGATGCTGCACTGAGGACGTTTTAAAAGTTGGATTGCCTTGTTGATACGAACCAAACGAGAAAAGGGCTTAATACACACGCCTATGTATTCTTCAAAGATTCGTCCTAAATGTCGCTCACTGTAATACACGCTATGAGATAATTCTCTGACATGTGTCTGGCCTCCGCTATTCAGAATAATCTGATTTGCTATGGAAAATTCCGGCCTGTAAATAGCAACTTTAAGATGCGCTAGAAACATCTTGTCAATTTCACTAACAAAGTAGTTTATATCATGAGCATTTTCCAAATGCTGTGCCATAAGGCTATTCATTGTAGGGTTAACATTTTTAAAAGAGTATATGCAATCAGTCAGTTCCTTCTGGGGCATTCCGCTGAAGGCATAATACCCTGCCGGTTGAAATTCTACAATAAACAATAGTTTAAATTGGTTGGCCTCATTACCCACACAGATGGGCTTGGTCATTGGACCAAACAGGGTGCAAAAAGTCTGATTCCCATCACTAGACATTACCAACGTAGGACTTCCGTGCGGCATAATAGTATATTCATTGGACATCATGCCTTTAATAGGGAAGGTAATGGTATAATTTGAAATCCAGCTTTTTAAAGCCGGATGTGGTAGGAGATATATATAACCATCTTCCTTTATTAGAATGCGATATGCTTCGTAAAAGGATTTTATATTTTCCTTTGAAATCATAAGCTGCTCCATGCTGCATATTAATGCGAATATGCTTTATTATTAGGTTCTACTTTGCCAATTTGTTTTTATACAATTGCATGGCCAAAAGATAAGCTACAGTAAGAAGGCCGATACACCACAAAATGGCGTATAAAAGATTATTATCTAACGCTGTGTCCAGTAGTAAAGCACGAAGGGATTCTATAATCGGTGTCATAGGTTGATTTTCAGCAAATACGCGTAATACTTTTGGCAGGGTGTCTGGGGGAACAAAGCCTGAGCTAAGGTAGGAAAATAACATTATGAACATAGTAAAGGCACTTGCACCCTCTGGGCTATTTACAGCAAGAGCAAATGCCACAGAAATCCACGTAATTGTTAAGCTAAATAGAAGTAATAATCCAAATGCAGCAAGCCAACCTACAATTCCAGCACTTGCTCTAAAACCTACTAATAATGAAATCACTAGAATCATCATTACAGTAACAACTGTGCGCACCATAGCTTCCAACACATGTCCAGTAAGCACGGATGATCTGGCTATTGGCATAGAACGAAAGCGGTCGATGATACCCTTTTGAATATCGGTGCTCACACTGAGTGCCGTTGCTGAGCCGCTCTGTCCAATACACAGTAAAAGTACACCTGGAAAAATATAATTAATGTAGCTTGTATCACCTGTATTCATTGCACCTCCGAATACATATACAAATACAAGCATTGTCATAACAGGTATAGTAATATTCAACAGTAATGTGTCAGGGCTCCTTATGGATTTGAGTAAGTTCCGCATAGCCATTGTTTTGGTATCGAGTATCGAGTGTTTAAATCCGGCTGTTTTCACTATTTAGACACCTCCTGTTTATCACCTATCAAAGCAAAGAAAACATCCTCCAATGTTGGTAGCTTTTGTGCAAAGTAGGATATGTTAATTCCACCCTTACTAATTCGGCTAAAGATCTCTGTGAGTTGTTCTATACTGCCATCTGTTACCACTGATAGGGAAAGCATTTCGTTATCACATTTAGTTGAGAAATCATACAGCAGCTCCTGTGTATTTGATAAATCCTCATCGTTTTGGAATGTTAATACTATTATGCCTTGTGGAAGGTTCTTTTTGAGTTCATTAGGAGTACCTTTAGCTATGATTACTCCGTCATTGAGAATGGCAATCATATCAGCTAGTTGCTCGGCTTCATCAAGGTACTGTGTTGTTAGGAATATAGTGACACCAGATCCAGCCAAGGATTTAATGATTTTCCACATGGCAGAGCGACTTTGAGGGTCAAGTCCTGTAGTGGGTTCATCCAAGAAAATTACAGAGGGATTACCTAAAATGCTCATGGCTATATCCAGTTTGCGGCGCATTCCTCCTGAATAAGTTGAAACTCGTCTGTTTGCAGCCTCTTCCAGATCAAACCGCTTAAGTAAGGCATCGGCTTTAATATTAACTTCCGGAAGATGACGTAGGGCTCCAATCATGCGCAGGTTTTCACGTCCGGTTAATACTTCGTCAACAGCAGCATATTGTCCAGTTAAGCTGATTTGTTCCCGTACCTTATCGGCCTGATGAACAACATCGTAATTACATATTTCTGCCTTCCCACCATCCGCATTAATCAGCGTAGAAAGAATTTTTATGATTGTTGTTTTACCTGCTCCGTTAGAACCTAACAAAGCAAACACACTTCCTTTGGTAACAGTTAGATTTACGCCTTTGAGTACCTGGACATCCTTAAAGGATTTTACTATTGATTCTAATGAAATAACAATACTATTATTTTCCGTTGTAAACCCTCCCTTCTTATAATAGATTCTGCTTAAAATCTTCAAACCATTGCAGTTCAAACTTTATTTTAGCTATAGATAAATCAAGTGTTGCAGTTTGAAACAAAGCGATATCCTTTACCTTTTCGAGTACCAGTTCACTAGCGGCCCCTTTATCCTGAAGTGACGCGACATAGTTCTCATCATAATCGTGTGGGGGCTCAATTGCAGAATGAATCTGTTCAAGAGAATTTAGTTCGTTTTTTAACGCTGTGATATATGTTTCAATTAGTGGTAACCGTTTATCATTTTCTAAAAATCCCATGAAGATAAACTTGCTCAGTTCCATGCTCTTTTCTTTGTAAAGCATGGGTTTTGATATGCTCTCATAAAAATATGCCTTACCTGCATCAGTAATTTCGTATACCTTCTTGTTAACGCTGTTCTCCACATATTCACTGAAGCAAATCATATTTTGGCTTAGCAATTTCTTCACTGCGGCCTGTATACTGCCCGTACTATTACTGCTAATATTCGTAAAATGGCTCTCAATAGTTTTTCTCATCTCATAAAGAGTACACTTTTGTATCATTAGAAGTCCTAATATAATAATAAACATTTTAGTCATCCACCTCCTTATGTTACTAATAGTAATGATACTAAAGGATAAAGTCAATACAAACTTTTATTTGTTCACCATCAAGAGCAGGTCAAACTATGTCAAAAACGTTTTAATTAGATGCTATTTTTGCTGCAATTACTACATAAGGGGGAGCTAAATTTGGTTGCATTAATAAAGTGAAATTAATATAATAAGGACATCAATATTTAGTCAAGCGGGGATTCCTACCTTACAAAACTGTAAGATTAATTTAGGCAAATCTATGGATGCACCCTAGCGATACCATTATGATAGACATATAAATCAATAAAGTACGATTAGGAGGATTTGATATGTCAGTATTAATAGCAAATAATTTATCAAAGATATACGGAGAAAATAAGGAGAAGTATGAAACTAAGGCATTGGATGGGGTTGACCTGCATGTGGAGGAGGGAGAATTTATTGCCATCATGGGTCCCTCCGGAAGCGGCAAATCAACTCTGGTCAGTATATTAAGCGGAATAACAACTCCAACCAGCGGAAGTGTAGAAATCTGCGGGAATCGGATTGATAAAATGGCTCCCTATGAAATGGCATTGTTTAGGAGAAGGAAGCTTGGCTTTGTATTTCAGGAATTTAATTTACTAGATAATCTTACCTTAAAGGAAAATGTAATGCTGCCTATGGTACTTGATAAGAAGGACAGCTCCTACATGAATGATAAGTCTACGGAGATAATGAAGCTGTTCGGGATTGACCAAATTGCAGATAAACATCCATATCAGGTTTCGGGCGGGCAGCAGCAAAGAGCAGCTGTCAGTAGGGCATTAGTAAATGATCCGCTTATTCTATTTGCAGATGAACCAACAGGAAATCTTGACTCGAAATCAGCCAATGCGGTTATGACCTGCTTTGAAAATATAAATATTGATAGAAAGGTTACTGCACTAATCGTCACCCATGATGTTTTTGCAGCGAGCTTCTGTAAGAAGGTTATTTTCATAAAAGATGGTAAGATATTTATGGATATTGTAAGAAAGGGCTCCCGTAAAGAATTCCTCGATAGGATTTTAGACTGTCAGGCGATTGTTGGAGGTGATAGCAATGACCTTTAGAAATGTGATTATGAAGAATTTCAGAGGTAGTTTCAAAAAATATTTTGCTTACTTTTTATCCAGCAGTTTCTCTATAATGTTATTTTTTATGTATGCAGCATTAATAATGAATAAGGAATTAGTAACTAAGGATGATAACAATGTGCTTTCCTATGTTTTTCCGATAACTATGGTGGCAATCGCATTATTCGCCATATTCTTTATTAACTATGCTCATTCGGCATTTGTCAAGGGAAGAAATAAAGAATTTGGTATTTACATGAGCTTGGGGATTACTTCAAGGGAGCTAAGGAAGTTGACTAATGTGGAGAACATTATTATATCTGGAGCTTCATTAATAGTCGGTATGGGGGTTGGCACCTTATTTTCCAGATTGTTTCAGATGGTTATTTTATCACTTCTTGAGATTAAAGGTATTGATTTTTATCTGGATTACCATCCATATCTTCTTACCTCAGGCGTATTCTTAATTATTTTTGCTACAGTAATAGTAGCTACTTATATAAGAATGAGAAGACTAGATATTTCAGGCTTACTTCGGGAAGCTCGGAGAAGTGAAGGGAAGGATTATAGTAAGAGGGATCCAATTTTGGGTAGTATTGGATTAATTATTATGGCTTTATCCATTGTATTTCTTCTTATTATAGCGAATGATAATAGTTTGATTTCTAATCCACTGGTATTAATAGTATATATAATTACAGCATTTTTAGGAGTTTATCTGGTGTTATCTAATGGTGGAAACCTAATTATCCATTTATTGAAAAAGAGCAGATTTTACTATAAAAACATGCTGTCAATTACTGAGCTGCATCATAAGTTCAACCAAAATAGGAAAATAATATTTGTATTGAGCGTTCTAAGTACGATGACAATATTTTTAGTGGCTTCGCCATTCTCTCTATTAAGTTTAACCGAGACTATAGCTGAGATGAATAAGAACCATCTGGAATATGCAGAAGTCGGTATGGTTAATAAATTATCTGAGGATACCATAGATAGGATTTTAAGTGACCAGGAGGTAACAAATAATTCTACTTTGAAATTTATTTTCTTAAATAGTAGAAAGGAATCGAATCTTTTAAAGGATAGCAAGCCAGTGGTATCTGTTGACGAATATAATGCCCTTACCGAAAGTCAGCTGAAGCTTGCCAAGGGAGAAGCGATTAATATTATCACAGACTGGATACCGAGTAATCACGGAATTAGTCCTGGAAGCAAATATGAACTTTCGGATGGTAATAATACCTACAGCTTCATGTTCATAGACTCACGAAAGGGTGAGTGGGTTGCTGCGATGCAGTCCTTCCCTTCGGATTCAATTGTTGTAGTAAGCGATGAGGATTATGCTGATATTGCAGCTTCCATAACAGATAAGAATATTGCCTATTATCATTTTATTGATTTCAAGAATTGGAAAACTAGCAAAGATACAGTAGCAAGCCTGAAGGCTGAGCTAGGGGAAAGTGAGCTTAAGGTAGTAGCTATAACCGATACCTATGAGGATCTAAAGAATGGATATTCTGTATTTTTATTTGTTAGTACTGTTTTAGGTGTCCTGTTTATTATTGCTGGAGGAAGTGTTCTCTATTTTAAGCAATTCACTGAGCTTCCTGCGGCGAAGGTAACCTTTCAGAAGCTTTACAAGATAGGTATTAGTAATAAAGAAATGAAAAGCATCGTTGGAAAGGAGCTTCTAGCTGTATTTTTCCTGCCATTATTATTTGGAGCCTTTCTTGGATTTTCTATGATTTATATGACGACATTCCTTGTCGGTGGGGGAGATATCATTAAAGAATTTTTAACTAATGCCTTGGTTGTGGTTGCAATATACTTTATGTCACAGGGAATATTTTACCTGATAACTAGAAACAAATATATTCAGGAGATAGTGAAGGGCTAATTTGATAATACGAAGGACTAATATAAACAGAACAACAGAGACCTCTCATGACTAAAGTTACAATA
>DATESP010000079.1:0-6883 GCA_035270645.1 Mobilitalea sp.
TCAAGAATAAGGCTAGGGAAATATTGATTTACAGGCATAGACCCTACCTGACCAAACCGCTCAGAACGGACTCCATATCTTCCCAAGGAAGGTTCCAGCTGCAGCTCTTCTATGGTCCTGGTCTCTAGTCTACCTTCCATACTCCATACACTCCTGAAACGATGAACCTTCATACTGTCATGTCCATCCTCCTCAAGAAATGGCGAGATTCCACCCAAAGAGAAGCTTGATATCATTTCCAGCTTGACGGTCTGATTACTTTGATTTTGGAATGTATGATAGACTTCGAAGTATTTACTATCTGTATTCCAGATCAGATAATGCTTTATCTCATAGCCCCTATTATCGGATAAGGTCGTACTTACCACCACCTTATCTTCTTTACGGATTACTTCCTGCTCTTTATATTGAAACCTGGAGACTGATTCCCCCTGTCTCATGGTTTTCCCACCGGAATATTCTCCGAGATAGGTATCTCCTGCCAGCTTGATTTGTACTAGAGAGTCAACTTTCTGAATTTTCTTTTCCCATTCTATAACCCTTTCTGACTTTGGTACAATTACCAGTTCGACATTTCTAGTGTCACTATCGATGTAATATTCACATTTCATATCACCAAGTATATATTCCTTTAATAACGTAACCATCTTCGCATTGCTCCTTAATCTTTTACTGCATCAACTGCTATTCCCTTATTCATGTTCCATTCCACCTAATTACGTTATTCCACCCCTGCTATGGTCACATTCCTAAGTTTTACTGCTTTGGGCTCTTCAAAATTATTATCTTTCTGAAGTTCGTTCGATAAATATAATTCATTTTGTAGCTCGCTAATGTTACCGGATACAGATCCTCCTGTTTCCCCTTCCTCTTGCTTATTTTGTTATCAGTTATGGCTATGAGTTTTCTTAACCTCATGATCAATATATATATTAGCACAGCATTTGCATTGATAAAGAGTTGCAAAATGATGATAATAGGTTTCATCCATCTCAACAGATGAGACCATACCGTCTATTTTTGTAGTAGTAGTTGTTCTCTCGGTATCCATGCCTCGATATTTAGACCAGATATATTATCGTTTCGCATCCTTTTTTCTCAGCACAGGAACGAACCATAGTTTATCGTTCTTTATTGAAAAATATCCGATTACAGAAGCCACCAGTGCTCCCAGCGCATTCACAATAATATCCTTCATCGTATCGGCAAGTGCTGCATGGCCGGAGAGAGCAACACCGTCAGAGGTCATAAATTTCTGCATATTCAATCCGAGTGTTCCGTCAAAGGTGAACTCATAGATTTCCCACAAAACTCCGATGGTGACTGCAAAGCAGAAGGAAAATAGCACTGCGAAAAACGGTGATAGTTTTCTCACAAGGTGTTCGTCACGATTCAATATGGCTATAACCATAAGCCCGAAGAAGCCGAGCATCAGACTGCTGAACGCATGAAGGATGACATCCCAGTGCGGTATCACATAAAAAAAGCTCCTCACTTCTCCAAGAAATATAGCACAAAACAGATAGATAATATAAAGTGTGTAAAGCACCCTCGGCAGTTCAAACCGGAATTTCTTTGAGAGCAGAATAGGAATGTTGATTACAATCAGACCCTCTACACACGCCACGATCATAAGTATGTAATCCGCACGGGAATGATATCCTGCCTCATTTTGCGGTACATTACCTGTAAACATCCGTAAAATAAGAAATACAATAGGCACAATAAAACTGAGTGTCACACCGATATAGAGCATGGCGCTGATTTTGCGTTGTCTGTTGGCATGTATTTCATCTGATTGTTCTTTGTTTGTATTTCTCATTTCTGAAACCTCCTAAATTCTATTCTGTTCTGAACAGTTTCCGAATCCATACCCATCTGCTCGCTCATTGCCGGTGTGAGTGTTGCTTTCATATCGGCACGGCTCATATTGCTGAGCTTATTATCTAGAGTTTGTGCTACAATTTCATCGTACGGGATGCTTGACTACGCTGTGCTGAGCTTCAATAGTCACCTGATAAACTTTCTATTCGGCACTCTGCCTGACCTTCTTCCTTGCATAGAAGAAGCTGACCACCTGACCAATCCCCGCCAGCGCCCATGTAATAGGATAGCAGGCAAAAAGCATGAGGACGGTGGGGAACCATGCAAAAAAGGTGACCAGCCATACAATACGCATAAGGCAGGCTCCAACCAAGGTACAGATCATCGGCAATATGGAAAAGCCCATACCACGGGTCAATCCCGGATATACATTCATGATGCCACAGGTAAAGTATGCAATCATCAAGACATTGATTCGGATTATACCAAGCCGGATTACCTCAGGATCTGAGGTAAATATGGATAACAAAGGTCTGCTAAATAACATGGTCAGTCCACCCAGAACAATCCAGGTAACAAAGATCAATATCGTACAGATCTTCGCTACCTTGTCGATCCTGTCATATTTTTTCGCTCCCATGTTCTGCCCGGTAAAGGTTATGGCAGCATTGTAATAAGCATTCATGGAAGTAGCGACAAATCCCTCGATATTTCCCGCCGCAGAGCCCGCTGCCACCATAGCAGTATCGAAGGTATTGATGGCTGATTGAATCAATACATTGGATATGGAGAATAGCAGTGACTGCAATCCTGCAGGCAAACCAATCCGAATAATCTGAATCAGTTTTCTGCGGTCAATGTGTAACTTTTTAAGAGACAGACGAATTGATTCCTCCTTATTACGGATGAGACATAAAAGGATCAGAATCATCGACAAATACTGGGAAATTATCGTTGCGAGGGCTACACCATCCACACTCATATGCAGTACAATGACAAAATACAGGTTCAATATTACATTTACAACACCGGACACCAGCAAAAAGTACATAGGCCGACGGCTGTCACCGACAGCACGCAGTATCGCAGCACCAAAGTTGTATATCATCATGGCAGGAAGACCTATGAAATAAATCCTCATATACAGCGCAGATAAATCAATAATGTCCATAGGAGTACCCATCACAATTAATAGTGGGTTACATAACAAAAGCCCTAACACCATCACGAGGATACCAGCAATGATACTTATGCCAATCGAAGTATGTACAGACCTGCTGACTTCATCCGTCCGCCCGGCACCGCAATCCCGGGCCACGATAACACTGGTTCCCACCGATAACCCCATGAATAAGTTCACAATTAGGTTGATGATTGAACCGGTTGCACCGACTGCTGCCAGAGCCTCCTTACCGGAAAATCTTCCGACTACAACCAAATCCGCCGCATTAAACATCAGCTGGAGAACATTCATTGCCATGATGGGCAAAGCAAAGCGTACCATTTTACCGAATATAGGACCGTTACACATGTCCATATCCCTATCTTTAAATATCATTATCATCGCTTCCTTTGTTTTTATGTCCATTTTTTCAACGAGAAATAGCAAGTTTATTAACTTTACCATATTCGATTTATGATTTCTACCTTTTTACCTGATTTCTACCATGGATTTTTGTTCTCACTTCTGAGAAGTCCGAAAATGCCCTGAGTTTTATAGTTGAATTTTAATGGCGGTTTTATACTCATCAAAAATAGCATCAACCTAGTGATTGGTGCTATTTTAGTTCAAAAGCTTTCCTATGAAATGATTGCTATTAAATGTAAAACGTGTTATGCTACCAACGGTAAACAAAAAGTAGTCTTTATACCTAAAAATAAATAATATATTTACTACTTAAAAGGTATTATATTGGAGAGCTTATTTTCAGAGGCTCTTTTTAATAGTAAAGCGAGGTAATAATATGTTAATAGTTGAAAACTTATCCTACTCATTTCCGCAGAAGGATCTATATAATAATATTTCATTTACATTAGAAGACGGCCAACATTGTGCTTTTATTGGGACAAGTGGTAGTGGAAAAAGTACACTAGCAGATATAATTATGAATCCTGACCGATATATGTACGATGGAAAGTTAGAGCTCACCCCAAATTGCAGAATTGGGTATGTAAGTCAGTTCTCAAAAGTAGACAGTACAAAGGACGTTACAGTATTTGAATATGTAGGCGAAGAATTCCTTAAACTTCAAAATGAGATAACCTCTATCTGTACTGAGATGGAGCTATCTTCTGACCTTGATCCCTTAATGGATAAGTACCAGCAAGCTTTGGATGCATTCAATGCTATTGATGGGGATGATTTCGAAAGCAACATTAATAAGAAATTAGGTGTGGCCAGTCTTAGTAAGCATGCCGATTTAATGGTTTCTAAACTTAGTGGTGGAGAATTCAAGCTTATACAAGTAATCAAGGAAATGCTTACCCTCCCAGACTTAATGATTATGGATGAGCCTGATGTGTTCTTAGACTTTGAAAACCTTAATTCTCTGAAAAATCTAATTAATTCACACAATGGAAGCCTGCTTATCATTACACACAACCGATATCTATTGAATCATTGTTTTAATAAAATTATACATCTTGAGAATACGGAGCTTCAAGAGTTTAACGGAAGATATATTGATTATAACTTCTACTTACTTCAAAGCAAAATCGAGTTACAGGAGCTTTCTATCGCTGATACCGAGGAACTCGAGAGAAATGATTTCCTAATCAATAAACTAAGGTCTGTCGCAACTGTCTTTTCTGAAGCCTCCAGAGGGAGAGCCTTAAAGGCCAGAATCAAAATCAACGAGAGATTAGAAGCACGCAGAATTAAAGCTCCCTTTGTAGAGATTAAGCAACCGGAAATTAATTTTGATACGAAGGGTGAAATCGAAGAAGCGATTGTTTTAAAAGTCAAGGATTACAGTGTTTCCTTTGAAGATATGCTTCTCGAGAAGGTTAACTTTGAGATTGGATCTACTGATAAGGTTGCCCTGATTGGTTCAAATGGTTCCGGTAAGACGACTTTACTCCGCGATATCTTTCTAAATAATAATGATTCTATTGAAATAAAAGAAGGCACCCAATTGGCTTTTTTATCTCAGCTTCAAGGTGAGATGCTAAATGAGTCAAATTCTATATATGACGAGTTCTTTGATGCTGAATTTAAAACGTATCAAGAGATTAACTCATATCTATTAACCTATGGTTTTGAGGGAGAAGCCCTTAATCAGAAGATAGGCGCCCTATCCGGTGGCGAAAAAAACCTGCTTCAATTAGCTAAGATGTCTACTAGTCATGCAAACCTACTGCTTCTTGATGAGCCAACAAGTCATCTAGACACTTATTCCCAAATAGCTCTAGAACAAGCTATCGATAACTATAAAGGTGCGCTAATTATGATTTCCCATGATTTCTATTCTATAGTAAACTGTATGGATTATGTTTTATTAATTGAAAATAAGACGATTAGAAAGATGAGTATGCGAAGATTTAGACAACTAATTTATGCTAATCATTTTGATAAAGATTATCTAGAAATAGAGCAAAAGAAAAAAGCAGTTGAAACGAAAATTGCAATTGCCTTAAAAGACTCAGATTTTACGCTTGCAAGAGAATTGTCTGAGGAGTTAGAAACGTTGATTAAGCTACTATAGCAAGGCTATGCTTTGTAACTATCTTACTTTTGTCGAAACATATACCTTTTTGTATGATAATGTACTATAATTGTAATTTCTAGTTTACTACATTTTTTCAACAACTAAACCAGTAATTACTAAGGAAGATAATACCATGCAGAAAGTATTAGCATTTGTTATGATATTAGCAGCACTGTGCTTTATACCGACCTCTACAGGTGAAGCGGCCAAATCTACTACTCAGAGCTACACCATAACTACCAAGTCTGTACCGTCGAAGTCCTTTACGAAATTGGCTACCTATAACAAATATACTAAACACTACTATGTTTTCAGGGATATCGTAAAAGCTTGCAAGAAGAATCAATAAGAGAGGCTGGGCTACAACCTCTCTTATGTCTTTATTCAGATATTGATACATTATACAATGAGTAGAAATACCCCCGTTTGTTCATAAGCTCATCAAAGCTACCGCTTTCTATGATAAATCCTTTATTCATTACAATGATTTCATCGTAGCTCGCCATGACTTCCTCATTTAACCGATGGGTTACTACAATTCTTGTAATATTATCCATACTTAATATTTTGCTTTCTACCATCAACGCTGTATTATTATCGAGCGCGGCGGTAGCTTCATCTAACAGAAGAATCGGCGTCTCACGGACCAGGCAGCGGGCAATTGATACTCTTTGCTTTTCTCCGCCTGACAGGTTCTTACCTCCCTCACCACAAGAATAATTATCACCCTTCTCCTCAATCAGTGCAGATAATCCTGATTTTTCGATCGCATTCGATACTTTTGCCTCATCAAAATCTCGGAACATGGTGATATTGTCCTTAATCGAGCTATCAAAGAGGAATACCTCCTGTTGAATAATAGAAATATTATCATAAAGGCTGTTCAAATCTATATCCTTAATCTGAATACCGTCAATCAAAAGCTCGCCCTGGTAATCCAAATTATGTCCTAGAAGTAATTTTAATAGGGTTGATTTACCACTACCACTTCCTCCGACTATGGCATAACTCTTGCCTCTTTCAAAGCATAGATTAATACTTTGCAATACAATCTTATCTTCCTCATAATGAAAATTTAGATTTCGGAGTATTATATCTTTTTTAAATTCCTTCAACTGAATACCCTCTTGCTTTTGCTCTTTTTTCTCAACTTCGTCCGAGAGTCGTTCAATTAGCTTTATAGCTGCTCTTCTATTGCTTACCTGCGGTGCTAGATTTCTAACAGGCGCCAGGGTATAATTACTCAGCTGTATGAATGCAATAACCATACCAATCGTCATAGTCCCATTGTAGGCAAAGAAAAAACCTAATACAAAGATCATAGAGCTCACAACAATGGAAGAAATATCACT
>DATESP010000080.1:0-6790 GCA_035270645.1 Mobilitalea sp.
ATCATCCAAGAATTCTAGTATCAGGTTTTTGTCGGATATACCATATATATTTGATGGAACTGCTCTTACTGAATACTCATTGCCACCAAAATGTTCGAATTCATAACCAATCCGAATCAGCATATCCTCATAGCGGTGTAGAACCTCCTGCTCACGGAGCGTTAAGGTCAGTACCATGGGAGGCATAAGTATCTGTGATTCATAGGTCTTTTCCTTAGCAGCAGCCATAATCCGCTCGTACAGGATCTTCTCATGGGCAGCATGCTGATCAATAATGTAGAGTTCCTTACCGAATTCTACCAGCCAATAGGTTGAGAATACTTGACCGATAATATGATGATCCTCAAGCGCACTCTTGGATAGAAATTGTGAAGCTTCAGTCATCTCGTTATCAGCAAATATACTAAGCTGTTGTTGAGTATCACTAGAGTTATGAGCTACCTCCAATTTCAAAGTATCATCAGATTTTAGTGAGGTATCTTTTTTCAGGGTACTTTCTTGTTTCAGGGTATTTTCTGGTTGTGTAGTAGCTGCAGGCTTGAGAGAAGCTTCTTGCTTAACCGAACCTTCTGATTTCATTGACATATATTCAGATGTCTCACGGAGGGTATCCTCTGCATTAATGAAGCCCCCATTCTGTCTGCCAAAGCTCTTAATATTGGCTATGTGAGCTATGCCATCTTTTTGTGGTGTGTCAGCTTGAATATTACCGAGCTCTGACCCCTCAGACATAATCCGTAAGGCCTCTAATTGCTTCCAACGGTTTTCTTCAAAGGGTTCCGGTAGCCCAAGCTCTTTTTTCTTCGCATTTTCCTGCTTATTAATGATTACTCCTGGGATCATCTCCTTACCTGCAAGCGAATCCCTAATCAGATTAACGGTAAGATTATAGATAACTTCACCGGTCTTAAGCCTTACCTCCAGCTTCTGCGGATGGACATTTACATCCAAAAGAGATGGATCGATTGTATAGTAAAGAGAGGTAAAGGGGTATTTATGCTGCATCATATAAGGTTTATAAGCCTCCTCAATGGCCTTGGTTATTAGACTACTCTTAATATAACGTCCATTGATGAAATAATTCTCAAAATTCCTATTTCCGCGATTAATGATTGGCTTTCCTATAAATCCAGATACTGATACTTCCTCAGAATGGTAATCTACCGACACTAATTCCTTGGAAATATCCCGCCCGTATACATTATAAAGGATATCTTTACTATTATTATTACCAGAGGATTGAAGCTTAACTTGATTATTCAGAATATATTTTATAGAAACGCCTGGATGAGATACTATCAGTCGTTCCATAAGGTCACTTACATAGCCTGCCTCGGATACGGCAGATTTTAAGAACTTTCTTCGCGCAGGTGTATTATAGAAAATATTACGCACTACAATTGTAGTACCACTTGGACAGCCAATTTCATCGAAAGATTTTTCCTCTCCACCATCTATGATATATCGATATCCATTTAAGGAGTTAGGAGTTTTAGTAATCAATTCAACCTGTGCTACGGCTGCAATACTAGAAAGAGCCTCGCCTCTGAAACCTAAGCTGGTCACAGATAAGAGATCTTCTGCCGTCTTGATCTTACTGGTTGCGTGGCGGAGAAATGCCAGGGGAATATCTTCCTTGGCAATGCCTGCACCATTGTCGGTGATACGGATTAGGCTTAAGCCACCATCCTTAATCTCAGCAGTGATTGCGGTCGCACCTGCATCCATGGCATTTTCTATCAGCTCCTTGACAACTGCGCTAGGACGCTCAACTACTTCACCGGCAGCTATCTGGTTTATGGTGGATTCAGTTAAAACTTGGATTAGGGACATGCTCTCCTGCTCCTTTCTTTATTTTCTCACCTAGATTCGCTCCTTGATCTTCTTCTGTAACTGGTACATCTTATTGATGGCATCAATCGGAGTTAGTCTGGCAATATCAAGATCTCTTAGTTCAGCTATAATATCTTCATTTCCGGATACCGAGAACAACGAAAGCTGGTCGGTATTCTTTTTACTCTTCTCGTGCTTTCCTTTGGTTGCTTTGTTCATACTTTCCTGAACCAACAGATCCAAGGGAAATACCTCCTGGATGAATTCCTCTGGAAGAGCTACCTCAGGCGAAGACAGATTTTTTGCCTTAAGTGCCAGATCATTGCCGCTAAGTTCAAGTACAATTTCAGTAGCACGCTTTAAGACATCGGAGGGTACCCCTGCCAGCTTGGCCACTTGGATTCCATAGCTTTTATCAGCACCACCCTTAACAATCTTACGCAAGAATACAATATCTTCTCCCTGCTCTTTCACAGCAATACAATAATTATTGACTCCATCTAGCCGCCCTTCCAGTTCAGTCAGCTCATGGTAATGAGTCGCAAATAAGGTCTTGGCTCCGAGAAGTGATGTGTTGCTGATGTGCTCTACAACTGCCCAGGCAATACTCAGTCCATCAAAGGTACTGGTACCCCTACCAATCTCATCGAGTATTAGAAGGCTGTTTTTAGTTGCATTACGAAGTATATTAGCCACTTCAGTCATCTCAACCATAAAGGTACTCTGTCCACTGGATAGGTCATCAGAAGCACCAACACGAGTAAATATTCGGTCAACAATTCCGATAATGGCATTATCTGCTGGAACAAAACTGCCAAGCTGTGCCATCAGGACTATTAGGGCTGTCTGGCGCATATAGGTTGATTTTCCGGCCATATTTGGACCGGTTATGATAGAAACACGATTCTCCTTATTATCTAGAAGGGTATCATTTGCCACAAACATATCATGGGAAATCATCTTCTCAACAACAGGATGTCTTCCGTTTTTAATACATATATTACCACTTGAATTTATCTCGGGTTTTACATAGTTATTCTGCTCAGCAACTAGAGCTATGGAGCTAAACACATCTAATCTCGCAACTGCTTTGGCGGTTCGCTGAATTCGATTTACCTCCAGAGATATCCGATCACGGACCTCACAGAACAGGTCATATTCTAAAGCAAATAATTTATCCTCTGCTCCAAGGATAATATCCTCTAAATCCTTTAATTCAGGCATTGTATAACGCTCTGCATTAGATAAAGTTTGTTTTCTGATCCAATCTGCAGGTACCAAGCCCTGATAAGAATTAGTAACTTCAAGATAATAGCCAAAGACACGATTAAACTTAATTTTAAGATTCTTTATTCCAGTACGCTCACGTTCCTTTGTCTCCAGATCCATTAACCAGTCCTTGCCCTCGGTCTTTGCTTTCCTGAGGCGATCAACCTCTTCATGAAAGCCCTCACGGATAATTCCGCCTTCCTTAACAAGGAGCGGTGGTTCCTCGGAAATAGAGCTATTAATCAACTGATAGATATCCTCTAGGCTATCCATTTCCTCATATATTTCCTTTAACAGTTCACTGTCAAAGCTCTGTAATTGAAATTTAATGTGTGGAAGCATGGATAATGAGGAACTAAAGGCAACCAGATCTCTGGGATTGGCGCTTTTATAGCTGATTTTGCCCATAAGACGTTCCAGATCATAGATGGGATTTAAGTACTCTCTGATCTCTTCTCTGGTTATCATATTATCTTTAAGCTGTGCAACGGCATCTAGTCGCTGGTTAATCATATCATAATCAATCAGGGGCTGCTCCATATAGCTTCGGAGGAGCCTTGCACCCATCGCGGTCTTAGTCTTATCAAGTACCCATAAGAGGGAACCCTTCTTTTGTTTCTCCCTCATGGTTTCAGTGAGCTCCAGATTTCTAACTGTAGAGCTATCTAGAAGCATGAATTTTTCATAGGTATAGGGAGTTAACCTTGTAATATGGGATAGGGAATTCTTTTGTGTTTCCCTGAGAAACTGCATAATGCAGCCTGCGGCGATAGACCCGATGGAATAATCCTTAAGTCCTATTCCATCCAGAGCTGCCACATTAAAATGCTCCTTCAACGCACGAACACATAATTCATCATCAAAATACCAGGGTTCTAGTGGAGATAGAGTCAGATTATTAATACTTTTTAAGGCTTCGATATTGATGCCAGAAACAAAAAAAGAATCATTACAGATAATCTCAGTAGGTGACCATTTATAGATTTCATCCATCAGCTTACGGCTGTTATCAACCTCAGTTACAAAATAATCTCCGGTGGTAATATCAACAACGGAGATACCATAAGCGTTGGTAGTATGTACGACTGCCATCAGATAGTTATTTCTAGTCTCATCTAGCACCTGAGTATTTAGGTTAGTGCCCGGTGTTACTATACGAACTACTTCTCTCTTGACAAGGCCCTTAGCCTTCTTTGGGTCTTCCACCTGTTCGCAGATGGCGACACGGTAGCCGCGGCTAACCAGTTTGCTAAGGTAGCCTTCTACAGCATGATAAGGAACGCCGCACATCGGTGCTCGTTCCTCTTGGCCTATGCCCTTTCCGGTCAAGGCTATTTCCAGTTCCTTAGAACATATATGTGCATCCTCAAAGAACATTTCATAAAAATCACCGAGGCGATAGAACAAGATACAATCTTTATATTGATCCTTAATCTGCGAATATTGCTGCATAAGGGGAGTAAGTGTAGTCATGGTAGATAGTCCTTTCTCAAACTAATTCGAAACCATAACAATTATAACATAATGTCTTATAATTGCAATGGTTTCGATATCAGGATTCGACACTTTCATCTACTAGTAAATCAGTCCCGTCTGCTGCTGTTGTTGCTAATTCGTCACAACGTTCGTTCATAGGATGACCATTATGACCCTTGACCCAAGCATACGCTACCTTGTGTGGTTCCATAGCTTTTAATAGGCGTTTCCATAGATCAATATTTTTGACAGGTTCATTCTTGCCCCTCTTCCAGCCCTTCTTAATCCAATTGTCAAGCCAGTGCTCATTAAAGGCCTTCACGAGGTACTGGGAATCGGAATATACAAGGACATTACAGGATTTCGTAAGTGCCTCAAGACCGGTAATCGCAGCCATCATTTCCATACGGTTATTGGTAGTCTTAACAAAGCCTCCACTGTACTCTCTTCTATGCTCCTGTCCTTTTGAATCTATATAAACAACGATAGTTCCATAACCACCGGGACCATCTGGGTTCCCTCGAGCAGAACCATCTGTATAAATCGTAACGTCCATATAATACCTCCATAATACCACTGTGTGGTATGGTCTTTTATTTAATTATATTCCATTCTCCATTTTTCATAAAATCCTCCGCTGCCTGTTCCGCAGCTTTGATAATATCGGGAGAATATCCCAACAATCCCAAGAGCTTGATGGCATTCCTAGAAATCGCCCTACCCTTATATAGTCTATAATCGAAAAGAATCTGATTATCCTCGATTCGCTCCTGGAAGTGGTAATTGGAATAATCATGTTCTAGGATATGGGTGAGTTCAATGTCATGGGTTGCAGCAAAGCATAAGGTATTGCTCCTTGCCAGAGAAGTAAGAATTCTAGATGAAGCCGCAATTCGCTCAAGAGTATTTGTTCCCCGAAGTACCTCATCAATAAAGCATAGAATGGGGATGTCTTTGTTTACCCTATCCAGGATACGCTTCAAGGATTTGATTTCTACGATATAATAGCTTTCATTTCGAAAGATACTATCCCTTAAGGCCATGGAGGAATAAATCATAAAATAGCTTGCCTTATAGTCCTTACTGATTGAAGTATAAATTGTCTGTGACAAAAGTGCATTGATTGCAAGAGTTTTAATAAAGGTTGATTTACCAGAGGCATTTGAACCTGTAATCAATACACTTCTATCCTCAGTGATGGAGTTCGGTATAGGCTCCTCTAAAAGTGGATGATAAAGCCCATTAACTGATAATATTGGGTGTTTACTTTTCGTAAGTTCAGGGATGCTATAGTAAATAAGCTTATCTCGGAAGGAAGCTGCAGCAACCATACTATCCAAGAAACCAATATTCGTATATATACGTATTAATACCTGTTGATTTTTTTGAAAAAAGCTTAGCATGGAATTATATTTGATTAGGTCAACATGTAACAACATACGGATATAGTCCAAAACTGCATCCTTAAAGTCACCGCTGGCATTCCTAGCTACCAGGATTTCAGATCCTTTTCGGAAGGACTTAAAGATTCCTACATCCTGACGTAGCCTATCAGTATATTGCTTTAGCTCGGGGGTATCAAGCTTAGTAATTCCATCTGTATTATATAAAAGCCTCAGAAAATAAGAAAACACGGTTAGATTCTTATCTATCTTTGCCTTTCTGACATAATAACGGTAGATATTATTGATTACACATAGAATGGTACTTATCGCACCTAATGCCGGTTGGATAAAGATTAACCCGATTGACAGAAATAGACCGATAGCCATTAGATAATGGGGGATGTTACTATATGCACGCTCTTTCTCAAGACGGTTGATATAATTATAAATTGAGATATCACTGAGTTTACCAATCTGACGAAGCTTAACTTGTAGCTCAATCCTTTTTCCCTCATCATTATGAAGAAAATTCATCAGACGGTGTCGTTCCTCGAGCTCCTCTTTAGAAAAACAGGGCTTTCGAAGTAAGGCATATAAATATTCTTCACCAATCGCACTCTGGGTATTATTCATAAGCATGTATATCTCATCCATATCCAGATCATTCCAGGTGATGTCATCTACATCGAGTACATCATCACGGATAGACTGATAAAATGCCTGTAGTGATTTTAATTTGTCGGAGTTATAGTCTTCTTCGGGAAACTTAAGCCAATCTTCCTTTAACATTATCTTTGATTTCTTCAATTCATTACGTTCATTTAATA
>DATESP010000081.1:0-6341 GCA_035270645.1 Mobilitalea sp.
TATCTTACATTAGCCAATGTTATTTCCTCCTTCCAACCTCACGAATTAATATTTAATCTCTAATACTTCAGGTGTCTGAGCTGCATGTGTATGCTCAGGTCCAGCAAATACGTGTAATTTAGTAATCATGGATCTTCCTAACGGTCCCTTTGGAAGCATTCCTTTAATAGCAAGAATAATAACTTCGGTAGGCTTCTTCTCCATCATCTCAGCCAAAGTCGTCTCTCTCATGCCACCTGGATAATCTGAATGGTTGTAATAAATCTTCTGCTGTAACTTCTTACCTGTTACTTTAATCTTATCTGCATTTACTACTATTACATAATCACCTGTGTCAATATGAGGTGTGTAGGTAGGCTTGTTTTTACCTCTTAATACCTTAGCTATCTCGGAAGAGAGACGGCCTAATGTATGTCCTGTAGCATCAACTACGTACCATTTCTTCTCGATTGTAGTCGGACTAGCCATAAAACTTTTCATCGGTTTTCCTCCTTATGAAAATGTACTCATCACATTATTTTCATTCTTAATCGCAGTAAATAAAGTGCTTAATGGCACCATACTGCATCTTATTTTACCTTTTACGATATCGAAAAACTATTACCGGGGCTTTGGTTCAAGTTTTCTCACGTCACAATTCATTATTATATTACATGTTGCCGTGTGTGTCAAGCATTTTAACGTTTAGCAAATGCACTATTTTCCATAATTTTTCCTTCATTAATGTGACTAATTTGACTAATCATATCTCCTCAGCGAATTCTACTCCCTCAATAGCACAGATTTTAGCCACTATTTCCATTCTAACCCTCTTTTGCTTAAGCCGGAGAGTCATAATAGCTGCGATGTTGGAATTGTTACTATAGGAGGGTTTCACCATCTCAATTGCATCAATATTGACTAACAGTTCTTTCATTGACTCTAAAACAGAAGTAATGGAAGCCGAATTATTAAACTCGATATACATATCCAATATTTTTGATTTAGAGAGTACATAATTATCTAGACGATGCAATACAATCGTAGCAAAGGCAATTAGTACACAGGCTACAATTGCGGCTTTATAAAATCCGATTCCAATTGCAAGGCCCATACAAGCGGTTGCCCACAAGCCCGCTGCCGTCGTAAGTCCCTTTACCTGATGCCTTCCAGTTACTATAATCGTTCCAGCTCCCAGAAAACCAATTCCTGAGATAACCTGTGATGCCATTCTGGTTGGATCCGCGACTCCATAAACCTGAAACACATATTGGTTTGTCATGATCGCCAGTGCTGAGCCAAGGCATACAAGGATATGAGTACGCAGACCTGCTGGACGTCCGGACCTTCCACGTTCAAACCCAATTGCCCCACCAAGAACTACAGCCAGAACCAGCCTCAATATGATTGTTGTGTCGTTGATAGACATTAAGTCTGTCGAAAAATCAAACATAATGTTACGCCTCCATTCATAATATATCAGATACTGTCGCTTCCATCTGGCTATCTTCATATTCTATCCCGATTAAGGTCAGCCCCCGTGCAGGAGCAGTAGGACCTGCCAGGCTACGATCGCAACCCTCCAGTATTGTCCTTAAATGTTCCGGAGGATAATACCCTCTACCGACCTTTAATAAGGTCCCAACAATAATCCTCACCATATTATAGAGAAAGCCACTACCGGTAATAGAAATTGTAATCATATCCTCTTGTTTCATAACCTCCAGCCGATAAATAGTCCTAACTGTGTCATCTGTCTGAGTCTTAATCGAGCAGAAGCTCTTGAAATCATACTCTCCGACCAGATAACTTGTTGCTGCCTGCATAGCCTCTAAATTCAGGTTATAGTATATAAAATCAGAATACAACCGGAGTGTTGGTATCTCTATTTTCTTATTCATTATCCGGTATTCATAAGTCTTCCTGCTTTTCACTCTTCTTGGATGAAAAGTAGGAGATACTTCTATAGAACTCTGTATTCTAATATCTTTGGGCAATCGTTGATTCAGTGCAGGGCAAATCTTCTCTGCCGCCATCCGGGCTTCAGTATCAAAAACAGCAACATTTCCCATTGCATGAACACCTGAGTCAGTACGGCTTGCTCCAATAATTAATATATCTTCACCAAGAAGCTCTGATAGTGTCTTATTAATGACTCCCTCTACCGAGAGCTTTTCTGTCTGTAACTGCCATCCACAGTATCGAGTGCCATCATATGCGATGACAAGTTTAATACGCTTCATAATAGAATTACAACCTTTTCCTAATAATTTTTACGGCTATGACCGCTGATAGATATATTATCATAGTGAGATAAGCCATAACATCTCTTCTATGATAATGTAGAGGCTTCATCTTAGTCCTTCCTTCACCTCCGCGGTAGCATCTTGCCTCCATGGCCATCGCAAGGTCATTTGCCCTTCGAAATGCTGATACAAACAATGGAACCAGTAAAGGTACGAGACTCTTGGCACGTTTCAGTACACCGCCGGATTCAAAGTCAGCCCCTCTTGCCATCTGTGCCTTCATAATCTTATCTGTCTCATCTAATAGAATTGGTATAAACCTAAGCGCTATGGACATCATCATTGCAATCTCGTGTACCGGAACCTTGATATGCCTTAACGGCCACATAAGCTTCTCCAACGCGTCCGTCAACTGGTTCGGTGTTGTCGTAAAGGTCATCAGTGAAGAGCCCAAGATAAGGAAGGTCAATCGAATTCCCATAAATGTTGCTGAATGTATTCCCTCCTTAGTCACTTTAATAAAACCAAGCCGATAAATTACCTCACCAGGTGTTACAAACAGATTAAAGGCTACTGTAAATAAAAGCAATACTATAATTGCCCTTAAGCCTTTAAAGATATATTTAAATGGTACCTTGGATAATTTCATTACGCTAAATAAATACAGTGTTACCGGAATATATCCGTAAAAGTTATCCCCGAACAAGAACAGGGAGATGATAAACAAAAATGTCCCAACTAGCTTCAATCTAGGGTCCAGACGATGTAGGATGGAATTTGCCGGATAATATTGTCCAATAGTTATATCACGAATCATATTGTGCTCTCTTTCCTTTAAGACAAACGCTTACCTAAGAAATGTCTTTAATATCTCTTCTCTAGCCTCCGCAACCGTAGTTACGTTCGTTCGGACATGAAAGCCCTTCTCTTTTAGGGCATTCATAACATAGGTTACCTGTGGCGCAGCCAAGTGCATCTGTTCTAATTCCTTATAGCGACTAAATACTTCCTTAGCTGAACTATCCAGTCCCAAGCTTCCGTTATTCATAACTAGAAGCCGATCAGCATATTTTGCAGCGTCCTCCATACTATGGGTAACCAGAATAACAGTAATATCGCTTTCTTTATGGAGCTTTGCTATCTGGTCCAAGATATCATCCCTGCCCCTTGGATCAAGACCTGCCGTTGGCTCGTCCAGAATAAGAACTTCAGGCTGCATAGCAAGGATTCCTGCGATAGCAACTCTTCTCTTCTGTCCACCTGAAAGTTCAAAGGGTGAAGCATCCAAAAGATCATCACCGATACCAACCATCTTCAAAGCATCGTAGGTACGAAGATCCGCAGCCAGTTTATCGAGTCCTTGATTCTTAGGGCCAAAATTCACATCCTTGAATACTGTGGTCTCAAAAAGCTGATGCTCCGGATACTGGAAAACCAGGCCTACTTTATTTCTCAGATCACGAAGCTTATACTTCTTATCATATATATCTTCACCGTTATAATAGATTTTTCCACTGGTTGCCTTGACTAAGCCGTTCATATGCTGAATCAGAGTAGATTTTCCTGAACCAGTATGCCCGATAAGTCCAATAAATTCACCTTTATTGATAGCCAAATTGATATCCTTTAAGGCATGCCTCTCAAAGGTAGTCCCACTACTATAAATATAATTAATATTATCAAATATTATCTGCATTTGCTCACCTACTTACCTATAATATGGAATATTTACAAATACTAATTCATTTTTCTTGTCTAATCTTACATTTAATCTTTTATTTGTAAAATATTATCTATTATTTATATGAAACTTACATCTTATCTCTTATTTATCTGAAACATACATTTTATCTCTTATTTATCTGAAACTTACATTTCATCTTTTATTTACTTTTATGGTATTTAAAATAGCAACCAGTTCCTCCACGGATAGTATTCCTTCAGGCAGATTAATCCCCGATTTCTTCAGTTCATACGCCAGTTCAGTTACCTGAGGTACATCCAAACGGTACTTTTTTATTTCATCCACTCTTGAAAACACCTCTCTCGGAGTACCCTGCATTACAATTCTACCTTGATCCATCACGATTACTTTGTCAGCATGAATGACCTCGTCCATATGATGGGTAATCAGAAGAATGGTTACCTTTTCCTTATGATTAAGGCTGCGGATTGTGGTGATAACCTCCTGACGTCCGTTGGGGTCGAGCATGGCTGTAGGTTCATCTAGGACTATGCATTGGGGCTTCATAGCCATAATACCGGCGATAGCCACCCTCTGTTTTTGACCACCTGAAAGCTTATTCGGAGACATATCTCTATATTCTAGCATTCCTACTGCTTTTAAGCTCTCCTCTACCCTCACCCATATCTCTTCTGTCGGAATTCCTAAGTTTTCAGGCCCAAAACCTACATCCTCTTCAACTATGGTAGCTATGATCTGATTATCAGGGTTTTGGAATACCATGCCTGCTGTTTGTCGGATTTCCCAGAGGTTCTGATCCTCTGATGTATTAAGTCCATTGACCCATACACTTCCCTCGGTGGGATATAAAATAGCGTTGATATGTTTTGCCATCGTTGATTTACCGGAGCCATTGGCACCAAGTATTGCTATAAAATCACCCTTATCAACCTGAAGACTTACACCGTCAATCGCACGGTTTATGGATTCAACATTACCATCCTCGTCCCGTCTGATGTATTCAAATGCTAGGTCTTTTACCTTAATCATATTCATACAAATACCTCACTTCTATACTAATCAATGGCAAATCTATAATCTATCTCAAACTATAGCAATTGTTATTTTCTAAGTTAATAATCCTAAAAACTCAACACCTCATATCTTCTTAAATCAAGTCTGAATGTCCTACTAACATCCAAGTATTCAAAAAATCATAATAAACCCCTTAAAAACGCTTTAAACGTGTTCCAAGCCATATCGCACTCCGGAACTCCTTATGTCAATTCTTCAAAATTCCTTTAATGTATAATATACTTTAAACGCCCATATTGCAAGTATATTATTCATAGTTCTCTAAGTCTTGCTAGTTACAAGCGATTAATCCCCTTTAGGCTAATCTCTTTCTAGTTTTGTCTCTCTTAGTTTAATCTCTTCTAGTTTAATCTCTTACAGGTTAATCTCTTTCAGGTTAATCTCTTTCAGGTTAATCACTTTCAGGCTAATCTCTTTTAGGCTATTCCCTTTTTATTATTATTTTTACTCCAGCCTTATCTCTTAGTCTATGCCTAATCTTATCAACATCTATCAACTTAAATCCTCATATTATAAAGTATAGCCCATGTTTCAGGCATGGCATGTTATTTTTGTCGAGACCGGCCGACTGAGGGGGTATGCTTTGTCAAGACTCAGGTGGGAATGCTGTTCCACTGGACAGCATTCCCACCATCCTTGAGGCTTGTAAAAAGCATCCCGAAGGTAGGGTAAGGCCGACATAAAATCACATGCTACGCCTAAAACATGATCACCACAATACCCACCATCACAAAAGAGGACGTCCACTTTGTAAGTTTACGTCCCCTTGTTATGGTTTGGATTATACTAACTCGATTAAAACTTCCATCGCTGCATCGCCCTTACGAGGTCCGATCTTTACGATTCTGGTATAACCGCCATTGCGGTTTGCATACTTCGGTGCGATTTCCTCAAACAGCTTATCGGATAAGTTGATTGATTTGGTGTTTCTCTTCTTGCCTGCATTTTCCTTGGGTACCTCTGTAATGGGATAAAGGTACTTCATCATCTGCTTTCTAGCATGTAGACGGGAAGCACTATCTTTCTTAACGGTCTTCTCTAAGTTGTCAAATACAGCAACCTTCTTACCATCAACAACTTCCTTAACTCTTTTACCATCTTTATCCTTACGTGCAACCTTAGTAGTTACAGTAACTGTCTCGAAATTATCTCTTTCCTTAACAGCAAGGGCAATCATACCCTCGGCAATTCCGCGAATTTCTTTTGCCTTTGCTTCGGTTGTAACAATTTTACCGTTATATAATAAATTTGTCACTTGGTTTCTCAACAAAGCCTTCCTCTGGCTTGAGGTTCTTCCAAGCTTTCTATAACCTGCCATTTCATTCCCTCCTTTGAAT
>DATESP010000082.1:0-3609 GCA_035270645.1 Mobilitalea sp.
GCGTACGTTTGATTGCTACAGGAATGTAGGTACAACCTTTCGTATGTATGGAACAATATTGACAAAATGGAATGCCACTGAATTGTTTGGTGGTGGAATTATGGAGCTTGGACTAACCATGGCAGACTATGCTGTGTTGATTCTGGGAGTCGTATTGCTACTCTTTGTCAGCTTAAAGTCTAGAGCCTTGAGTTTTCGTGATAAGCTGGCCGCAAGACCTCTTGCACTTCGTTATGCCGTTTATTTTATGTTGCTATTAGCAGTATTGATTTTTGGAGCCTATGGCATCGGGTACGATTCCAATCAGTTTATCTACAGTCGCTTCTAGATGAGAAAGGTTTATGAACAATGAAGAAAAAAATACTAATTAATATAGCAGCAATATGCCTCGTCCTTATATTCCTCTTTATTCTTCAAAGGCTGTTTATGCCGAAGTATATGTCTGAGATTCCGGAGGGCAACTTAGTTGAAGAGTATTATGAGGAAGTAAAGGATCATGACGTTCTCTTTGTTGGGGATTGTGAAGTGTTCTCGAACGTTTCTCCAGTTTCACTATGGGAAAAGTATGGCATCACCAGTTACATAAGGGGTAGTGCACAGCAGCTGATATGGCAGTCCTATTATCTTCTGGAAGAGATGCTTACCTATGAGACACCTGAGGTAGTGGTATTTAATGTGTTATCCATGAAATACAATGAACCGCAGAAGGAAGCTTATAACCGTCTGACCTTGGACGGAATGAAGCTTAACAAATCAAAGCTTGGAGCTATTAAGGCTTCCATGATGGAAGATGAAGAAATGATATCCTATTTTTTACCAATATTAAGATACCATTCCAGATGGCAGGAGCTTTCGGGAGAGGATTTTAAATATATCTTTGATAAGGATAAGGTGTCACATAATGGATTTTTGATGAGAATCGACGTGAAACCGATAAATGTTGTACCTGAGGGAAGAAAGCTGGCAGATTATCAATTTGGCAGCAATAGCTACAAATACCTGGACAAGATGACGAAGCTGTGTAAGGATAAGGGTATAAAGCTGATTCTGATAAAATCTCCCAGCGTGTATCCGTATTGGTATGAGGAATGGGATGACCAGATGGTTTCCTATGCCGAGGAGAATGACCTGACTTACATTAATTTTTTGGAATCAGCCGAAGAGATGGGGATTGATTATAGCCAGGATACCTTCGATGGCGGTTTACATCTGAACCTATCCGGGGCTGAAAAGTTCACAGACTACTTCGGTAGAATACTTAGTGAAAACTATGGAGTGGAAAGCAGAAAAAATGATCCGAAGCTTAGTAAAATATGGCAGGAGAAGATAGATTTCTATTATAAAATGAAGGAAGATCAAGAGCGAGAACTTGCAGAATACGGATATCTAAAGAGCTATGGAGCGCAGGCGCAGACTATTGAGAATTCGGAAGAATAAGGTATAATGGAAAAAAGTATAGTGGGTAAGTGATAGTCGAAGAGTAAGGTACAGTTAATGAGAGTAAGATATATTTGAAGAGTAAGATACAGTTGATGTGTAAGATATAGCTGATTAATAAGATTTGGTTTACGTGTAAGTTATAGTTGAAGAGTAAGTTATAGTTGAAGAGTAAGGTATAGTTGAATACGAGGAGGATTTTTTATGAAAAAGTTATTAATTTGTTTGTTATTTGCGGCGCTTCTAATTGGTTGCGGCAAGAAACAGGATACGGATGCTAATGATAAGAAGAATACTGATGTTAAGACGGGAGAGGATAATTCCTCTGAAAAGGATAAAGTGGAACCCTCTGGTTATCCCTTTGTCTACAATGATGTTACAATTTACATGAACACAGATGTGGCCCCTATAAAAGAAGCCTTAGGAGAACCGGCGCAGTATTTTGAGGCTGAAAGCTGTGCCTTTAAGGGATTAGATAAGACCTATTATTATAGTGGAATTGAATTGACGACCTATCCAAAGGAGGATGGCTCAGACTTTATTTCCTCCATTAATTTTAAGGATGACAGCGTAAGCACACCGGAAGGAATCTTTCTAGGATCTACAGCGCAGAACGTAATTGATGCTTATGGTGAAGATTATGAGGGGGGAGCGACTTCCTATACCTATACCTTAGGGGATTCCCAATTGTTAATTATCCTTGAAGATGAGGAAGTGATATCCATAACCTACTTGGCAATTGTTGAGGAACTACAATAATATAAGGAATAAGATAAATGCCTCTGGCGCACTAGCTGGAGGCATACTTTAATCAGTTGAATATATTGGAGGTTTTATGAAAAAAGGACAGATTTATGAAGGCTTGATAAGTAGAGTTGACTTCCCAAACAAGGGAAGAATTGAGATAGATGAAGAAAAAGCTGTAGTGAAGAACGGCCTGCCGGGGCAGAAGGTTAGTTTCCTAGTGAATAAAGCTCGGAGCGGGAAAGCAGAAGGTAGAATAATTGAGGTCCTTGAAAAATCACCTCTTGAGATCAGAGCTGGAGCATGTAGAAGCTTTGGGGAATGTGGTGGCTGCACCTACCAAAGCATATCCTATGAAAGCCAGCTGGAAATGAAGAAGGAACAAGTGAAAAGATTGCTTGACCAGGTCTGTGAGGATTACACCTTTGAGGGAATTCTGGGAAGCCCGTCAGAGTGGGGATACCGTAACAAGATGGAATTCTCCTTCGGGGATGAGATTAAGAACGGTCCTTTATCCTTAGGACTTCATAAAAAGGGCAGCTTCCACGATATCCTTACCGTGGCAGACTGTGCGATCGTTGATCAGGATTACAATAAGATTCTTAGCAGCGTGTTGGAGTATTTTAAGGAACTTGGTCTAGATTATTTCCATAAGCTAACTCATATGGGATATCTGAGACATTTACTGGTCCGAAAGGCTGTAAAAACTGGAGAAATACTTATTAATATCATAACAACCTCACAAGAAGAGGCCATTTCCTACGATTCTATATTTATAAAGTTTAAGGAGCTATTATTGTCTCTTGATTTGGAGGGTAAGATAGTTGGTATACTTCACACCTATAATGATAGTGATGCGGATATCGTTAGAAATGACAATACCATTCTTCTTTATGGTCGTGACTATATCTATGAGGAATTATTAGGGCTGAAGTTTAAGATATCGACCTTTTCCTTCTTTCAGACAAACTCCCTAGGAGCTGAGATCCTATACTCGAAGGTGAGAGAATATGTAGGAGACACTAAGGATAAGGATATCTTTGATTTATATAGTGGAACTGGAACCATCGCTCAGCTGCTTGCACCGATTGCAGGCCATATTACAGGGGTGGAGATCGTAGAGGAAGCAGTCCAAGCAGCAGGGGAAAATGCTACGATGAATGGGTTGACTAACTGTGAATTTATTGCCGGAGATGTTCTAAAAGTAATTGATAGCCTTGATAACAAGCCGGACATAATCGTTCTTGATCCTCCGAGGGATGGAATTCATCCTAAGGCCTTGGATAAAATTATTAACTTTGGGGTGGACCGGATTGTGTACATCTCCTGTAAACCAACCTCCCTTATCAGGGACCTGGAGGTACTTCAGGCTAAGGGCTATAAGGTGGAGAAGGTATGTGTGGTAGATATGTTCCCACAGACGACACA
>DATESP010000083.1:0-3417 GCA_035270645.1 Mobilitalea sp.
AATTCGATAGAATTCACTTTTAAGATATTTACTCATTTCCCTCACCTCCTACCATCTGAATAAAATAACTCTCCAGATTAATATCCCTTACCACGATAGAATACAGAGAAATCCCATTTCTGATAGCCATTTCACTGATAACATTCGGTTTATCCAGATGTTCATAGATATGAATCGCATTCTCAGGGGTTACTTTATAAGAGGTGCAGCCCATCTGCGTTTCAAGCAGTGCACACATAGCTTCTACCTTATCCACCTTTAACTTAATATATTTATTACATTCCTTTGACATCTCCTCAGCTGACATCTGTCTTATCAGCTTTCCATCATTGATAAATCCAAAGTCAGTTGCAATACTCGATAATTCTGAGAGGATATGGCTAGATATCAGTATAGTGATATTCCTTTCTCTATTTATCTTAAGTAATAGATTTCTAAGTTCTACGATTCCAAAAGGATCAAGTCCATTAATCGGCTCATCCAATAGTAATAGTTCCGGCTTATTCATCAGTGCAAGCGCAAGACCCAGCCTCTGTTTCATTCCGAGTGAAAAGCTTTTGTATTTCTTATCGCCTGTGTCCGCTAAACCTACTTCAATTAAAGCCTCCTCTACTGCCTGCCTTCCTGGAATTCCCCTCTGTATACGGTAATATTCCAGGTTCTGATGTGCTGTTAGCTTTGAATAAAAGCTTGGTGTCTCAATAATTGCACCCATCCTCCGCCTCTGCTTGTTAATCTCCTCCTCCGAGTTTGCTCCAAACAGACTGATTGATCCGTCTGTTGCAAAGGCCTGACCGGTAATCAGACGGAGTAGTGTCGTCTTACCTGCGCCATTTTTACCGACCAGACCGTAGATTTCACCCTGCCTAATCTCTAAACTAGCATTATCTAAGGCAATGGTGCTCTTATATTTCTTAGTTAATTTTTGTGTTGATAATATTATTTCTCTCACTATTATGCTCCTTTCAAATGATTTATTAACCATAATTATAGAGCCGTTATTTAAACAAGTACTTAAAGAAACATAAAGAAAGTATAAAGTTGATATGTGATTGTCTCTACTGACAATATGTGATTAATCACAATTGAAAATCCTATCCTCCATCTTAAAGCCTACACCCCAAACGGTTTTTATATAAGCTTCGTCATCATTTTCTTTAATCTTCTTACGCAAATTGCTGATATGTACATTTATCGTATTATCCTCGCCATAATACCCTGATTTCCATACCTCCTGATATAAAATATCCTTTGTAAATACTCTATCCGGGTATTGCATCAACAGTAGCAGAATCTCGAATTCGTATGCAGTCAAATCAATCTCCTTATCCTTTACGAACACTCTTCTCGAGTTAGTCTTCAGAACAAGGTTCTTCCAAGAATATTGATTATCCGTCAAGACGTAATTTGTACCCCCATTACATCTCCTGAGTACAGCACTTATCCTTGCCAATACCTCGTCTCGTTCAAAAGGCTTTGTGATATAGTCGTCTGCTCCCAGCTTTAACACATTTACTTTATCCTCAACAGTACTTTTAGCGGAGATCACAATAATAGGCATATGATATTTTTCATTGAACTCCGCTATTAATTCCTCCCCGGACATACCTGGAAGCATTAAGTCCAACAGTACTAATTGAAATGAGTTAATCGTCATTTGTAGCTTAGCCTCAGTCCCAGAGAAGGCAGCCACCGTCTGATATCCTTCCTTCTCCAGATAATGCCTAAGAATTCGGTTGATATCCTCGTTGTCCTCTACCACCAATATTTTAATCTGTTCCATGACTTGCCTCCAAGTTCTGATTATAAATGCTTGCATTCATTCTTAGAATGCAAACCTCTATGTAAAAGTATTTATTATTTTAACACTTACTTACACGATGTTACTTTGCTACACCTCAAACTTCTACTCTATTTTATTTGAATTTACCTGTAATAGATCCATACTGTAGAATATGGCCTTCAATGCTTTTCATAAGGTCCTTCTTAGCGGAATTATTGTCTAACTCCAGTTTACAATCCAATACAAAGACATGAAACTGATACCGATGGGTTCCAAATGGGGGATTCGGTCCCTTATATTGGTGCTTTCCATAGCCCTTTCCCTGAACTGCACCATTGAGGGAATTTACAATCGCTCCATGCTCAATGCCTTCAGGTATAACCTCCTTCACGGGAAGATTCCAGATAACCCAGTGGTTATATATACCAAAAGGGTGGTCCAGATCATCCATGATTACAGCTACAGATATGGCCTCTGACGAAACCTCTGATAGTTCTAATCCAGGTGATATATCCTCTCCCTTACCCGTATACTTAATTGGCATAGTACCACCATCTTCAAAGGCACTACTTGTAATAATAATATTCTCCTGAGGAAAATCCATAACACTCATCCTCCTCACAATAATGATTCCGATTGCAATAGCAATGACGATACCAAGAATCACACAAATCAACTTATGCTTTCTTATCATACTCATACCTTAGTCTCCTAATTAATATTTTACAATAGTTGCGAAGCTGATAACCTTTACTTCCCGATCCTGAAATTGCATCGATCGTCTTCTGATTTACATTCTAGCTACAAACTCACTAGGAGACAAATTGTATACATCCAAATTTAACTTTCCATCGTCATATTGAATTATACTGATGCAGGAGTTCTTCAACCTAGTCTTTCCGGAGCCCATCTCCCCTCCGGTTAAAACCGATACAACTGCATTAATCGCTCCACCATGGGATACCATAATAATATCCTCTCCAAGGTTAGCCTCTGCTTGTTCTATGATACAGTCGATCAACCTTTTATTTAGTTCTTCCCATGGTTCAATCCCTTCCTCTTTCCCAAAGGTATCAAAATGCTTTTTCTTGTCATAAGTCAGTCCTGCTAATGGTCCAAAATCTCTCTCAATTAGTCTCTCATCAAGAAGCACCTGAGAGATTCCAATGCTTTCAGCTATGATTTCAGCTGTTTTAACTGCACGGATTAAGGGGCTTGTAATAATTTTTTTAATTTCACGATTTTTAAATGCCCGTCCGCAATATTTAGCCTGCTGCATACCGTTCTGATTCAGAGGTATATCCTCCCTTCCCTGAAGTCTTCCCTCCAGGTTCCAATCTGTCTCGCCATGCCTGATTAAGTATATATTCATCTGATGTCTCCTTGTGTAATATAAATCCTTATGTAATAAATGTTTCCTGTACTATGATAGGTTCTTGTCTATGTTAGCTTTTTGGCTATGTTAGCTTTTTGTCTATGTTGGTTTCTTGTCTATGTTGGTTTCTTGTCTATGTTGGTTTCTTGTCTATGTTGGTTTCTTGTCTATGTTGGTTTCTTGTCTATGTTGGTTTCTTGTCTATGTTGGTTTCTGTCGATTTTCACGTAAAATTTTCGGTTGGACTATTAGTCTAGCG
>DATESP010000084.1:0-3985 GCA_035270645.1 Mobilitalea sp.
TTTCCGGTCTGCTCTTTGACAAAGCCTGTTATGGGTACGATTCTATCCATCATGCAGGAGGAAGGATTGATAGACCTTAATGAACCGGTACGCGATTACATACCAGAATTTACCGGAGATGAGGACAGCTTAATTCGTATCTGGCATCTGCTGACTCATTCTAGTGGTCTGATTGATGAGGATTTGCCTAAGAATTTTAACAGCTATATCAGAGATAAATTTGGAATAGCACCTGTTGAAAATGATACTCCGATAGAAGCTAAGAACGAGATGTATCTTAAAGTCAGGGAAAAACTTGGTCTTCCTTATATGGAGCCCGGAGAAGATATGAGATTTAATACATATCGAACGGTAATTTTAATGGTTCCTCCTACCCATAAGCCACAGAAGGTTATGTCTTATTGTAATACGGGCTTGAGATTGGCGATGGATATAGTGAAGAGTGTTTCAGGAAGAAGTGCAGATGAGTATCTGACAGAGAAGATATTTGCTCCCTGTAAGATGGTTGATTCCCATTTCTTCTTCCCGCAGGAGAAGCTATCAAGATATGTTACAAGAGGGCCGGAGTTTATCGGAAGTAACTGGCTAAATAGTGGGATCCTTAAATCGGATAATGGAGCCGGAGGATTAAAATCCACGGTACATGATATGACAAACCTAGGCCAGATGTATCTCAACCATGGAGTATATGACGGGAAGAGAGTGCTGTCCACTGCTTCTGTGAGGGAGATTACCTCCGACCATAACCAGCAGGTATCAGCCTCCACTTATCATGGAGAGACCTTTGAGAGTACCTGGGGACTTGGTTGGAATGTTAAAGGCACCAAGACGGACGATGCCGGAATGTTAAGATCAGCAGGCTCCTTTGAACATGGAGGGTTTGCTACTACCAAGCTGCTTTGCGATCCGGAGGCGGATATTGTGGCTGCCTACTTTACCGTATGTAAGGAAGACAAGGCCATTAATGCAGCCAAATTCAATAATATGGTGATTGGAGCAATAGAGTAATAAGATTCGGGTGTCAAAATCCCTTCGAACATCTTGACTTCGTCAATTTGCACATTCACTGTCTATACCTCTAAGTGATGCAGAATATAGTTCGATGAGTAAATGCGAAAGCGTGTTGCGAATGAACTATGTTTGGCGAGCTGTGCTCCATTAACTAATAGGTTAGTGGAGTAGCAGCTCTTTTTAAATGTTTAAATATGGTTACAAGGATCCTATCCCACACACTTCCTTAGCGATCATCTCAAGCAGCTCAATTCCAGGATTAAAGAATTGCGGAGGAGACAAAACATCTTATTAATAAAGAAGTAATTTCAGGTAAAGAATGCAACAATATAGTAAATCATTTATCTCTTGATGACACACATGTCTTTATTTCGTGTTTATTTTGGTTTGCCCTCAGAGAAGGCGGGAAGAATTCGCTATATGGAAAGTTGTTATTGCCAAAGCAAAAATGGCACAAATGTAGCGTCCTGTTATAAGTATCTATAGAACATAGGGTTAAAATATTAATATAATTTAGACCCAAAGTGTTTACTTTTAGATTAAAAGTAGTATAATATAAACAGAGGGGGCGAGAATATGTTTGGTAAGAATCTAAAATATTATAGATTAAAGAATAATATGACTATGAAAGCACTTGCGGATAAAGTAGGTGTTACTAATATGGCTATTTCTAATTATGAGAGCAATAAACGCACTCCTGACATATCTGTTTTGCGTAGATTGGCAGAAGCATTAAATATTAAAGTCATGGACTTTATGACAGTTAGAGATGATAACCTACATTTTGTACATGGAGAATTCAGAAGAAATGCTGCGTTATCACATAGTAAACAGGAATTAGTATATGAAAGTGTAGAAGAGTATTTCAATCGTTTTTTTGTTGTAGTTAATATTTTGGGAAGTACTACTGTGCTACCCAAAGCACCAAAAGTTCACAGCTTACCTTTAGCAGAAGATAAGGAAATCTGTGCTAGAAAATTAAGAGAGTGGCTGAATTTATCAGTAGAGGGTCCAGTAAACAATCTAGTTACCTTGCTTGAAAATAACGGAATTCTTGTTTATTTACTCAATTTTGATGATAATAATTTTTCGGGAATAAATGGTATGGTCAATAGTTGCTCATATATTGCAATTAATAAAAACATGAATCCAGAACGTCAAAGATTTACTATAACTCATGAATTAGTCCATATGGCGTTTGATTGGAATGAAAATATGGATGAAAAAGAGTGTGAACATATTACGGATGGAATTGCAGGTGCTTTTCTTTTCCCAGCTAAGGATGCAATCAGAGAATTAGGAATTAATAGATCGGCTATTCAAGCAGATATGATGGTCGCAGCTAAAGAATTTGGAATCTCTATGATGTGTTTGGCATATAGAGCTAAAAAACTAGAAATTGTATCTGAAAATGCATATAAGAAGTTTATAATAAGGGCATCTCAATGTGGATGGAGAAGGAACGAACCTTCTAGAATTGTGCAAGAATCATCTGATTTATTTAAACAATTAGTCTATAGAGCAATCGAGGAAGAAGAAATTAACATTCAAAGAGGAGCAGAATTACTTAATGTAACTTACCTAGAAATTATTGAGGAACTTAGTAAATTTAACGATGAGGAGTAATGCATGTATATAAGCAGTGATACAAATATCTGGATTGATTTTCAGATTATTGGTGCATTGGAACTCCCATTTAAGCTGAGCCACAAGTTTTATATGAGTGAGGAATCATTAAAAGAAGAGTTACTTACACCACCAGGTATAGATAAACGATTAATAAATTATGGATTATTAATGCTGGAATTAACTGAAGAAGAATTCTTCTATGCGTATGGTGTTAGAGAGAAACATCCACAACTTTCTAGTTATGATGCTTTGGCATTAGCCATTGCAAAAAAACGAGGATTTATATTACTCACAGGAGATAAGAGATTACGCAATGCTGCTATTGAAGAAGGTGTTGAAAATTGTGGAACATTATGGGTATTTGACGAATTACTACGTGAGAATATAGTAACAGAGCAAGAGTATATAGATTTTATGAGAGAAATTAAAAAGCATAATGGGGATGATATTAGGTTGCCGATGTCTGAGATTGAGATACGCATCAAGTAGCTTTGCAATCTGGAGGCGGATACCGCTTTGCGGCATCATGTTTGGAAGTATGAAAGCACCTGGGGAATAACATTATACACGAACTTCCCACCAAAGAAGACTAGAAGGCAACCTAGAATCGATATGATGATACGGTAGGGGGAGCCCGGCATAATGGCACCGGAGAAACCTAGCACAAGGGCAGACAGGAACATTAGTAACATGAGAACCTCCGTATGTATGTAAATAATATGATGCTTTTTCGTTGGAATTGTTTTCCTTGATTTCTGAACTTATTACATTATAATAGTTCTTAAGAGCACATACAACATATTTAAGCTCCGAATCAACAGAATATCACAAATGATAGCTTAGAAGGTACCTAAAGATACGGGAGGGAAATGCTATGGGTTGTTTAGGAAATATATTATGGTTTATATTTGGAGGCTTCTTCAGCGGTTTAAGCTGGCTGATTATTGGATGTCTGTGGTGCATCTCCATCGTTGGAATACCGATAGGACTGCAATGCTTTAAGTTTGCAGGGTTAAGCTTCTTCCCGTTTGGCAAGGAGGTCGAGTATGGTGGCGGTGCTGGTTCACTTCTGTTGAATCTCCTGTGGATTGTATTTGGCGGACTTCTTATGGCAATTGAATCCGCTGTGTTCGGTGTTATTCTATGTATAACTGTCGTCGGGATTCCCTTTGGACTACAGCATTTTAAGATTGCCAAGCTGGCGCTGATGCCTTTTGGTGCCAAGATACATTAGTTTAAGAATCTCTATAACAATCAAATATATTATCATAATTCAATTCTAATTATTAAAACTTAATCTAATTCTAATTATATAAACTTGACTTTATATGGCATGAGCCTTACA
>DATESP010000085.1:0-6621 GCA_035270645.1 Mobilitalea sp.
TATCATAGCAGGCAAAGATGATAAAAATTATATAAAGATCATGAATGATGATGACGGAGAATTCACTTATCAGGTAATAAGTCCAATTATCAGTGAAGGAGATGCAATCGGTTCAGTTATTATACTTACAAAGGAGGCTAAAACTAAATTTGCAGATGCGGAAATGAAGCTTGCAGCTACAGCCGCTGTATTTTTAGGGAGACAGATGGAGCAATAAGGAATATAAAACAACTGCCAGGAATGAATATACTTGGCAGTTTTGAAATTAATACAATAGTGTTTTAATGGTAACAAAAATCTCTAAAATTGTTATAATTTTTAGAAGTGGAGGATATCAGCAAAATATATGGGTATATTCACTTTGGAATGATGAAATAATAGCTGAAATTGCATGGAAATGCAGAAAATTCCTTGACAAATGCTAGTAATAAGTTTATAAATAAACTTGTAGATGTCTTTATTCTAGCTGAGTGTAAAGGCTAAAATCTAAAATCTATGCGATATCTCCCATTCAGAATAATTGTTTTGTGGTGGAGGAGAAATAATCGTAAGATTATTTAAAAATTAGACTATTACTTTAGAGGAGGAGCAAATCCATGAACAAAGCAGAATTAGTTGCAGAAATTGCAGAAAAAACAGAATTTTCTAAAAAGGATTCAGAAAAAGCTTTAAAAGCTTTTATCGACGTAGTTACAGAGGAATTAACCAAGGGTGGTAAGGTACAATTGGTTGGTTTTGGTACTTTTGAGGTTGTTCAGAGACCCGCAAGAACTGGAAGAAATCCTTTAACTAATGCGCCAATGAACATTGCTGCATCTAAAGCACCTAAATTCAAAGCAGGTAAAGCTTTAAAGGACGTTATTAACGCATAGTAGTATCATATGAGTAGACTAAAGAGGCTGTTTAAATTCCAGATATCCATGGGGTGTAGGGTTTTTATAACAGCCTTTTTTCTGTAATATGGAACTGTAGCTTGTTACAGATAACACTCGTTTATTTAAGAAAGGTTATGATAGTATGAGATTGGATAAGTTTTTAAAGGTTTCCAGATTGATTAAGAGAAGAACGGTAGCCAACGAAGCCTGTGATGCAGGAAGGGTTACCGTTAATAATAAGCCTGCCAAAGCTTCATCTAACGTAAATGTGGGCGACATAATCGAAATCGGATTTGGAACCAAAGCAGTTAAGGTTGAAGTATTGGATATTCAGGAAACAGTTAAGAAAGATGATGCTAAGGAACTGATTAAGTATCTTTAACCGTCATGAAGTGGAAAGCCTTCTCATATACTTAAAAAGACATATCTTGGTCTTTTGGTATAAATACAGGGGAGGCTTTTTTCTATGGATGAAAAACAACAGATTCTAAAAGGTCATAAGTTAAATATTAATGCTAGGAAGACTGTAGCAATCACAGGAGTCAATGATGTTCTTTCATTTGATGCGGGTGAAGTATTGCTTGCGACTGAGCTAGGGATACTAATGATTAGAGGAAATGAGTTACATGTAAATCGCCTGACATTGGAGAAGGGTGAAGTAGACATCGATGGAAGGATTGACAGTCTTACTTATTCGGATAATGCTAATTACGGTAAGTCAGGTGAGTCCCTCTTTGGACGGCTTTTTAAGTAGGTGGCCGGAATGAATGAAGCGATTACGGTGGAACTGCACTTTTTTCTAACCTCAATCCTGTGGGGGGCAATTATATTATTAGTTTACGATATCTTAAGAATACTGCGACGATTAATACCACATAACAGCTTCTTTCAGGCATTTGAAGACTTGATTTTCTGGGTGCTGGCCAGTGTGTTTATCTTTGCAATGATTTACACTATGAATAATGGGACTATTCGAGGATTTTCAGTGATAGGAATGGGAATCGGCATGACTTTGTACCATTATGTTCTGAGCGAATATATAGTCCTTTGGACGACGAAACTTCTTCGACTCTTATTTAAGCCGATAACTTTTTTCATCGGTCTGATTAAGACTACTCTTAAGAAGCTTGCGTTTAAGTGCAATAAAGCTGCCAAAAAGTTTCTTACACGATTGAAAAAACATATTAAATCGGTTAAAATAGCCTTAGCAACTAAAAGAAGCTGCAGAGCGGCAAAACGTAGTACGAAAAGAAACAAACCTGTTTAGGGCAGGTTTTGGGAGATAGGGTTGGATTATGAAAAGAAGGAAAAAGCGGACAGGCATTGGAATAATTGCATTTGTTGTACTATGTATCTGCGGTATAGTAGCATATGGTAAGATTAAGCTAGAAGAGCAGAAAGATCACCTCGATGTTAAGATAGAAAGTCTTGATTTACTGCTGCTGGAGGAAGATGACCGAAGGATTGCTATTAAAAATCTGGAAGCTTATGTCCAAACGAAGAAATACGTCGAGGAAATTGCAAGAGAGAAATTGGGGCTTGTATATGACTATGAGATACTATTTGAGAAAGAGAATTAGGATAATAATTTTACCATTGACAAACATTCGGAAAGCAGATATAATTAATTTCGTTACTCTGGCGAAGTAGCTCAGCTGGCGAGAGCACGCGGTTCATACCCGCGGTGTCGGCGGTTCAAATCCGTCCTTCGCTATATTACAAGGGAGTGTTGAGAAAACACTTCCTTTTTTGTTAGAAAAAATTCGCTATATTCAAGAAATGCTCTCAGGCGAAACTCTTTATTAAGCTCCTAATTTACGTTAGGTTCCTACAATCGATGGAAACAGATTTTCTATGGAATTATTGTCAAAAAGTTTTTTGAATCAAGGGTTTTATTCTGACAAAGATTGCGTATGGGTCTGCCTATAATTACAACACAAACATCGATACTACGAATGTAAGCTAAAGGAGTGCTACAAAATGGGAATCATAAGGAAAAGATCTATACTGATTTATTTGATTGGATTTGTCGTGGCAAGGGCGGTACTGTTTCAGATGGATCCACTTGCTATTGGGTTTTTTACAGCAGCTTACCTAGAAAGGGCTGGGGGAGGTATACTGTTTTTCGTAATACTGGCCGGTATTGGAAGTGCCTTGCCTGCTACTGCATTATTAAAATACATTCTAACACTTATTACTGCGGTAATCATATTGGAATCACCTATAATAAAGAGACGGACTATAAGCAAGTCTGTATTATATGCCTTGCCTCCTATAATGCTGGGTGTGTTTTCGATGGTAGAGGCTGCGGCAGCAGGGTGGGATGCCGACTACGTGGCACTGGCTGTTCTGGAAACTGTGCTGGCATATGTATCAGCAATCATTTTTAACCATGGGATTGATTTTTTGCTTCATGAAGCGAAGGGTTATAGGATAAATAATGAGCAGATGGTCAGTCTTGCATTTACAGTGGCGGTTTTTATATATGCTGTACCGGAAGCTGGTAATTTAAGTGTTGCACCGGTTGAGACAGCCGTATATTTCATTCTTTTGTTTTTTACTTATAAATACGGCGTAGGGCAGGGAACAGTGGCTGGAGCGGTATCCGGTCTTGCTTTAAGCCTTCGTGGGGGTCCGGCTTCGGGGATTGGTATATTAACTATGATGGGTATCATACCGGCCGCCTTCCGTGAATTGGGGCGAATTGCAACAGCTTCAGTCTTTATCATAACAGCTTTCATCAGTGGAACCATATATGAAGATATGGCACTGCAGATGAGGGAGATAGGAGCCCTCGTCTCTGCGGTAATACTATTTCTACTGCTACCCAGTAGCTTGATATACAGGATAGATACTGACAAGTATAGTGGGGGAAGGGACTCTCTAGCGACGCAAAATTTGAAAAAGATTGCCGATAGCAGAATGAAGATCTTTTCTGAGTCTTTTTTGAAGCTTTCAAAAACACTCAAGGCGATAACTAACCGGCAGTCCATGATAAAACAACAAGAAATTAATTTCATTTTTGAAGAAATTTCAGAAAGACTATGTAAGAATTGCAGTAACTGCTCTAATTGTTGGGACCACAACCTGCAAGCAATGAATCAGGCAGCTAATAGGATGTTTGAAGCTGCAGAGACAAACGGATATATTAGAAGAGATGACGTCCCAGATTATTTTAAGGATAGTTGCATTTGTGCTGATCAGTTTTTGATGGAAACCAATAAGGGCTTTGAGATTGCGAAGCTGAATCATATCTGGACTAATCGCATGTCAGAAAGCAGAGAGGTCATAGCAGAGCAGCTTAAGGAGGTATCCTTATGTATCCAGAATATGACCGGTGATATATATGGCTTAGCACAGGCAATGCGTAAGGAAGAGGAGCTGGTGTCAAGAAGACTTAGATCAGAGCGCATATCAGTGAGAAATATTGCCATTATCGAGCGTGCTGATAAGCGTAAGGAAATCTATCTATGTGCTGCAGCAGCTAGAGGACAGTGTATTACGGCGAGAGATGTTTCTACATTTATCGGAGAAGCCCTCGGGGTAAAAACAAGAGTATCCGATGCCTCGAAGACTGTTATGAGTAGGGAATATGATAATTTTGTTTTTTTAGAGGATACTAAATTCAAGGTACTTACTGGGGTGGCCAGAGCAATGAAGGACAATGTCTCAGGAGACAATTTTTCAACTAGGAAGCTGGATACAGGAGAGTATCTACTTGCATTATCGGATGGAATGGGAACAGGTAAGGAGGCCGGAGAGGAGAGTGAGACTGTTCTTGCACTTTTAGAACAGCTCATAGATGCAGGGTTTAAGACTGAGACAGCAATCAAATTAATAAATTCTAGTTTAGTATTAAAAGCTGAAGATTTGACCTTTTCCACGGTGGACATCGGGATTATTAATTTATTCACCGGAATGTGTGAATTCACTAAGATTGGAGCTGCCACTGCCTTCATTAAGCGAGATAATTGGGTAGAGACCATTAGTTCTACTACTTTACCGATAGGGATGTTAGGTAATGTGGATAGTGATACAGTAACTAAGAAGTTGTATGAGGGGGATATCGTTATTCTAGTTACAGATGGAGTATTGGATAGTATTTTGGAGGAGAATAAGGAAGCCTATATGGAACAACTAATTATGGATATTAGTAGTAGTAATCCGCAGGAGATAGCAAATAGGATATTAAATAATACCTTGGCACAGACCAATTATGTTCCAATCGATGATATGACGGTGATAACTGCAGGAATATGGTTAAAATAGAGCTTAAATAAACGAATGTTGAAATTTAACAATGGCTATATTGAAATCTTCTCATCACTAGAACATGTAATACGTAACTAAAAAGCGTTAGAATGAGAGGATTCCGAGTCTTGACAATTGACTTGATTATGATTAAGCTGAAATAGACTCTAAATAAATATTAAAGATTAAGTTGGGAAAAAGTATGTTTCGGAAAGTATCACAATACATTAAAGAAAACAACTTAATAGAGGACGGGGACAGGATTGTAGTAGGAGTATCGGGTGGTGCAGATTCGGTCTGTCTTTTGCATTTGTTACATGGGCTTTATCGGGAAAAACCTGTAGAGCTCATTGTTGTGCATATAAATCATGGAATTCGTGGCAAAGATGCTGATATGGATGAGCAGTTTGTCCGTAAATTGTCAGAAAGCATTGGAACCGGTTACTATGGCTTTCATTTTGAGGTGAAAGAAAAAGCTGCAAAGGAAGGCCTCTCAGAGGAAGAAGCCGGACGGGAAGTAAGGTATCAAGCCTTCCTAGAAATTTGCGAAAGGCATGGGTGTAATAAGATAGCAATTGCACATAATAAAAATGATAATGCCGAAACTGTACTATTTCACCTTTTTCGGGGGAGTGGGATGAAAGGGCTATCTGGAATAGATCCAATCCGCACTGTAGAGACGGCGAAGGGAAAAGTGTCAATTATACGACCCCTGTTATTTACAAGCAGGGAAGAAATTGAGGCATATTTACAGGAGAAGAATTATATTTATCGTACGGATATGACGAATTGGTCTGATGCATACAGCAGAAATAAGCTGCGCAACAGGGTACTTTCCTATGTAACAAGCGAGATTAATAAGAATGCCGTGAGTCATGTCACAGAAGCGGCCTCGAGTATTTCAGAAGCTGAAAGATATATCGGAAAACAGGTTTCGATTTGCTTAACTCGTATAGTTAAAAGGGAGGATTCTGCCCGTTGTTTCAAGGTAGAGGAGCTTCGAAAAGAGGATATAGTAATACAGAAGGGAATCATAATGAAAATCCTTGAGGAGCTGTCAGGCAGCCGCAAAGACCTCGAGTTAATTCATGTGCAGGCTGTATTATCTCTTTATGATAAACAGGTTGGTAAATTGGTAAACTTACCCTATGGTATTTGCGCTGTTCGAAAATATCATTCGATATGTTTGTCATGTGATAATATGATGGATGAATATGATAGAATAGAACCTAGTGAATCTGTACGAATCAATATCCCGGGGAAAACTTATCTAAAGAATAACAAGCAGATTCTGGAAACCGAGATTATTAAATATGAGAAAAGCAAATCATTTCCCAAAAACAGTTGTACGAAGTGGTTTGATTATGATAAAATAGAAAATACTGTTGAACTGAGAACCAGAAGAGAAGGCGACTATCTTCAAATTAATGCTCAGGGCGGATGCAAAAAGCTTAAAGATTATTTGATTGATGTAAAAATACCTGTAAGGGAGCGT
>DATESP010000086.1:0-10376 GCA_035270645.1 Mobilitalea sp.
GGAATAAATGCATTGCTTGTGATGATGACAGCAATAGTAGCCTGTGTCATGACTGAATATATTTATTGTAAACTAATGAAGAAACCGATTACTAACGGAGATTACAGTGCGGCTGTTACTGGTTTGTTACTTGCACTTAACCTACCAGTTAATATGCCCTATTGGATGGTTATTGTAGGCAGTATATTTGCAATTCTGATAGTGAAGTTGCTGTATGGCGGTCTAGGTCAGAACTTTATGAACCCTGCTCTCGCTGCCCGTGTATTTTTACTAATCAGCTTCCCTGCTAGAATAACTGATTTTAAAATTCCACAGATTGCTTCTCCCTCAATGAAGGACTATTTAAATCATGGAGCGATTGCTCTGGATGGTGTATCAGAAGCTACACCCTTGGCTGCAATGAAGGCCGGAGAATCTGTAGATCTATTTAAATTATTGGTTGGTAATATTGGCGGAACAATCGGAGAAACCAGTGCAATAGCACTGTTAATAGGAGCATGCTACCTTGTTGGACGTAAGGTACTATCTTTACGAATTCCTCTAACATATATTTTGACTACGGTAATCTTTGTACTTATATTTGGAGGAGAAGGCTTTGATGCTCAGTTCCTTCTTGGACATGTACTTGGTGGCGGTTTATTGCTGGGGGCCTTCTTCATGGCAACTGATTATGTAACCAGCCCTGTTACTCCGAAGGGAAAGATTGTATTTGGAATTTTCCTCGGGCTCATGACCGGCCTCTTCCGTATAGTTAGTAAGAGTGCAGAAGGTGTCTCTTATGCGATTCTCCTAGGCAATATGCTTGTGCCATTAATTAATAAGGCAACCCTGCCAAGAGCATTTGGAATTGGAAAGGAGCGTGCCAAGAGTGAATAATAAGAAAGAGAAAAAAGGAACGCTCATAAAGGATGCGATGGCTCTTTTTACCGTAACACTAGTTGCAGCCCTTGCGTTGACCTTCGTCTATGAGATGACGAAAGCCCCAATAGCAGAGCAGCAAGAGTTAAAAAAAGAGAGCGCATATCAGGCGGTATATGCGGATACGGTCGCAGAAATTGATGAAGAATTGACTGCCTCTGCTAAGGAGACCGACTTAGGTGGTTTGAATTCCGTTTATAAGAATGTAACAATAGATGAAATTAGTAAAGTTTTTGACAGCAAAGAGAATCACATCGGCTATATCGTACAGGTTGGTTCAAAGGGGTATAAGGATACGATAAGCCTAATGTTTGGTTATTCCCTGGAGGGCGAAATACAGAGTTTGGAATTTCTTTCATTGAACGAAACAGCCGGTCTAGGTATGAATGCTTCTGAACCAGAATTCTTAAATCAGTTTAACGGTAAGTCGGTGAATCCGCTATTAGTGACTAAGACTGGAGCGACCGAGGATAACCAAATTGATGCCTTAAGCAGTGCTACTATTACTACAAATGCAATTGTAAATGCTGTTAATGCAGGAATTGATTTCCTTCAGCAAAATACTGATATAGGAGGTGGAGCTAATGAATAAATATGTAGAACGTCTCTCTAATGGTCTTATAAAAGAAAATCCTACCTTTATTCTTATGCTAGGAATGTGTCCTACCTTGGCTGTTACTACCTCTGCCAGCAATGCAATCGGGATGGGGTTATCTACCACTGTAGTTCTCGCATTATCAAACCTACTGGTATCAGCTCTTAGGAAGTTTATCCCGGACAAGGTAAGGATACCTTACTTTATCGTAGTCGTAGCATCACTGGTTACTATAGTTCAACTATTATTGAAAGGTTATTTTCCTGCGATTGATGAAGCACTTGGAATTTATATTCCGTTGATTGTTGTTAACTGCATTATATTTGGACGTGTTGAAGCATATGGCGCAAAGAATACGATTGGATTATCCTTCTTTGACGGAATAGGAATGGGACTTGGATTTACGGTCGCTTTACTCGCCATCGGTGCCTTTCGTGAGCTACTCGGTGCTGGAGAACTATTTGGCATTAGAGTTACACCGGAATCATTTGAACCGATCAGCATGTTTGTTCTGGCACCTGGCGCATTTCTAGTTCTAGCGATGCTTACTGCATTGCAAAATAAATTAAAACTTCCATCAGCAACTAACGGATCTGGTAAAAGATCTAGTCTGTCCTGTGGTGGAAATTGTGCTGAGTGTAGCAGTGAGACTCAAGCCGCTACCCATAATGACTTAGAAAAAGCAAAGAAAATTGCTTCCTCTATTAATCATGCAAAGAATAATGAAAAGGAGGATTGACTTAGATGAGCTCTGATTATTTTATGAATTTATTATTGGTTTTTATCGGTTCCGTATTTGTAAATAATGTGGTGCTAAGTCAGTTCCTTGGCATATGCTCCTTTATTGGTATTTCAAATAAAATAAAAACATCAATAGGAATGGGTTTTGCGGTTATCTTCGTTACCGTAATTTCATCAGCGATTACCAGTTTGATTTTTAGATATGTTTTGCGGGGATTTGATCTCGAATATCTGCAGACTATTGTATTTATCTTGGTAATTGCAGCCTTGGTTCAATTTGTTGAGATGGTAATTAAGAAATATAGCCCCGCGCTTTATAAAGCTCTTGGTGTATATCTTCCATTAATTACGACAAACTGTGCAGTTCTAGGCGTTGCTTTGCTCAATGTTAAAGAAGATTATGATATTCTAACCGGTGTTATTAATGGCTTGGCTATTGGAGTCGGATTTACGATAGCAATTGTTATAATGGCTGGAATCCGCGAACAGATGGAGCATAACGATGTTCCTAAATCCTTTAAGGGATCTCCAATTGTGCTTATTACTGCAACTCTGATGGCAATGGCTTTTTCAGGGTTTGCTGGATTACTATAGAAGGGGGAAATTGAAATGTTTACTCAAGTATTGATAGCAGCTGCTTCCCTTCCGATGGTAGAAGAAGTATCTAATGCGTTTAGCTTTAGGGGTGTACTTATTGCTACTGCTGTAGTAGCGATAGTCGGCCTGCTAATTGGACTGTTCTTGGGATTTGCTTCTAAGACTTTTGCCGTGAAGGTTGATGAGAAAGAATCCAAGGTCAGAGAGCTACTCCCAGGGGCTAATTGCGGTGGTTGTGGCTATGCAGGCTGTGACGCCTGTGCAAAGGCGATAGCAGAGGGTGAAGCTAAGGTTACAGTATGCCCGGTAGCAAACTCAGAAGCCCATCAAGCGATAGCTGAGGTTATGGGTACTTCATCGGAAGCGACAGAAAAGACAGTAGCTTTTGTTAAATGTGTTGGAACCTGTGAAAAAACCAAGGTTAAATATGAATATTACGGTGTTAAGGATTGTAATAAAGCAGCAGCGGTTCCCGGAAAAGGGAATAAGTTATGCAGCTACGGTTGTTTAGGCTATGGTTCCTGTGTGAGGGTATGTGCCTTTGATGCCATCCACATCATAGATGGAATCGCCTATGTGGATAAGGAGAAATGTACCGGCTGCAGCATGTGTACTGCACAGTGCCCGAACAATCTTATTGAACTCGTACCTGCTAAAGCAAGACATCTCGTAGCCTGTAGCTCCAAGGATAAGGGAAAGGATGTTAAGGCAGCCTGTTCTGCGGGATGTATCGGCTGTAAGCTCTGCGTCAAGGCATGTGAGTTTGATGCCATCCATGTTGAGGATAATTTGGCCTTAATAGACTACAGTAAATGTACCAACTGCGGAAAATGTGCAGTTGTCTGCCCGGTAAAAGTAATTAAGGTACAGCCGGTATAAGAATTATCAGTGTATACCAAATGAGAGCATATAAATACTCCATTTGGTATACACTTTTTTACTTGAATAAATACACTAGATACTATAAAATGGAATTGATTAACTTCTGAGGAAGGGAAAAGGGAGATGCACGATGGCTACTATTTTAGAACTTTCCAAAAGATGCGGTGTGTCGGTATCAACAGTTAGCAAAGCGCTCAATGGGTATTCTGACATAAGCGACAAGACCAAGGATATGGTGATTCGAATAGCTAATGAGATAGGTTATTTCCCAAATGCCAATGCCAGGGCACTAAAGCTTAAAAAAACTTATAATATTGGTTTTTTAATTAATACATATACCACAGTGGGTCTTAGAAATGATTATTTTGCCCATATATTATCTGCTTTCAAAGAAGAAGCCGCATTATTTGGATATGACATTACTTTTATAGAACATCATATTGGAAGAAGAAAGATGACCTATCTAGAGCACTGCCAGTACCGACATTTTGATGGAGTATGTATAGCCTGTGCTGACTTTGGTAGTGAAGAAGTTATAAACCTTGCTGAGAGCGACATTCCGGTGGTAACAATAGATTTTGCTTTTCAAAAAACTTATTCCATCATATCGGATAATTATAATGGTATGAAGAAATTGACGAACTACATCCTACGGCAGGGTCATCGGAGGATTGCACTAATTCATGGTAACAAATCTTTGGTTACGCAAAACCGTATTGATGGTTTCTATGATGCAATGAGTGTGAAGAACATTACTGTTCCCAAGGAATATGTTTTAGAAAGTCCTTATCGAAACCAGATTATGGCCGAGGAATTGACTTCCAATTTACTTCGACTTCCAAATCTGCCTACCTGTATCATCGCACCGGATAATCAGTCTGCACAGGGCGTTATCAATGCTATTAAAGAGAAGGGGTTACAGATAGTTAAGGATATCTCGGTTGCAGGCTACGATGGATTAGAATCACAGCAATATAGCGGAATTAAGCTCACTACAGTGAAGCAGGATCGTGAAAGCATCGGTCGGGAAGCCTCACGTAAGTTGATTAAAATGATTGAGTCTCCACAGGAGCAGGAAACGGATACAGTTTTTATGAAGCAAACCCTGCTGATCGGTAATTCGATTAGAAAGATTAGTATGTAGATTAGTTTAATTAGGTATATATTATATATCATAGAGAACACATGGAGGGGGGGTACTATGTCACTAGCGTATAACCATATGATTACTGACTATCTGCCTAAACATGCAGCAAAAACCCGATCCCATAAAAAAGATGAACTTAAGAAAGTTTACGAGAATATCGTTAAGCTGAGTAAAAACACAGGATTTTATAAGATTAACCTCTCGAAGGAAAACCAAATGTTTGCCTTTGGTGTAAAAGATACTGCCATTTCGTTGAGATCGAAGTTGGAGGAAATGAACGACCCGGTATTGTCTGGCTTTAACATTAGGTCTGCTGTATCGGAGGATGATATGATACTGGAGGCGAGGCTTCTTGATAATGAAATCTCAAAACTGCCAGAGAATATAACCATTATGGTGAATTCATTGGCAACAGTGCAGGTAAACCGGAGTAAAGATTTATTTCATCACTCGCATGGTCTGGCGCAAGGTGTGTATGATTTTAGAGTAAACATAAGAGATGAAGCCCATGACTTATCCTATATTCAGAAGGATCGTCTGAATAACAGAGATACACTTCAAAGAATGGCGAATTATCTAAAGGAAGCTCTTCCAGAGTTAAGTGTGACATTGGAAAGTGATGCTGTCGAGGGGTATAGCCATATCAAAATAAAAGCCAATTTTACTGGGAGGTTTGGAGAAAGAAGCTTTTCGTTTGAGGATGCGGATTACTATAGAGATGGTATTGTAGAATTTTTCGGTTTAAATCTATTGGAGAAGGAAGCCACGAATACACAGTTTAACATCAATGGAGCTGAATGGCAGACTAATTCAAATACATTTCAAATTGAAAATACTCTTCAGATTGACCTACATGATACTAGCGATAAGGCTGTTAACATTCGAATAATTAGAGACTCTAGGGTAGTATTAAGCCAGCTAGACTCTGTACTGGATATATTTAATGAATTACTTCATCTTGCAGCTGAAAGAAAGGTAGACAATACAGAAAGTCATAGTGCCATAAAACTGATTAATGAGCTTAAAGGAATTGAACGCGCCTATGCCGAGGAGCTGAAAACATGCGGCCTGACTGTGGGAGATGAGGGAATGATATCGAGGGACCCAGCACTTAGCGTTCATATTGCAGAGGATGGTAGAATTGAAGAATTCTTTAATAATAAAAATGGATTCATTGCAAGAATCCTGGATAAAGCAGATAGCATTACAATAAATCCGATGGAATATCTGGACAAAATGACAGTTACATATCCTGACAATAAGCAGACCTTTGCCATTAACCCCTATGTTACTTCTATGTATAGTGGACTTTTTTTCAGCTCTTATTGTTAAGATAGGTTCTGTTCTTGATAAAATCACTAGGTGTTATCCCGATCTTCTTCTTAAATATTCTGCTGAAATAGTTAGGATCTTTGTACCCAACCATAAAACAGACTTCCTTAACAGTATAATTGGAGTTGGATAACAACTCCTTTGCTTTTTTTACACGGAGCATGGACAGCCAATCTATAAAATTGAAGCCGGTATTTTTCTTAATCAATTTACTAAAGTACTGGGGGCTGATGTTAACCTGTTCTGCAACATCTTCAAGAGATATTTCCTCAGCATAATGGGCTTCTAAGTATTCCTTGGTAGAAAGTACTATCTTATTAGAATAATCAAAGGAATTCTGAGGCTTAACAAAACCGGTGATATGCATAAATCTTTGGTACGCCCAGTTAATTAAATCGTCTCCCTTTAATTCCATTGAAGTACAGATCTGTCCGGTATAACTGAAATAGCCGGTTACACTCTCGTCGATATGCGCAGTGTGCGCGGTAAGTACAAGGGCTTCAATAATCTTATTTCGTTTTGCATTATCATTTAGAGGTTTGATATAGTCCATCATAAGGACAAAGTAATCATATGCGTCTACCTTTCTGAGGCGTATTGAATCCAACATATGCTTCTCTGCTTCGATATAATCGTAATGAAATTCCTGCTCTAGATTTCCGAGATCCTGTACATGGATAACTTGTCCCATATGGTTGCGATGCATGCAGGATAAAGCTTCAATAAAGGAAGAATAAATGGATTGCAGGCTCTGGGTATTGCCTATTCCCGCAAAAGCTTCAATATGTAACTCATCGTGTATTGCATCGATTACCTTTTGAGTGATGTTAATGCTGTTTTGAATGGAATCAGATATAGCTTCTGGGCTTGCTTCATCCGAAACTAGGATGCTGATACGGTTAGATATCATAGGGCCAATTGTGTTAATAGTACCTGCTAATGTACGTTTTAGAAAGCTGTAAAATTCATACTCATCTATTGTAAAATCTGTTAACTCCAACTTTTCCGCAGTATTAAGTTCAAGTAAAATCAGATATGCGGAATCTTTCATATGATATAGGCTTTTATAACAGAGTAACTCTTTATAGGTAGTTCCACGAAAGAATAGAGAGAACATAAAGTTCTTTTCAACAAAATATTGTAAATCCTCTGTAGTCAGCGTATGATTAGATTCTAATATCTCTGACTGAAGATTGTCCCAAAATTCTATATGGAGGTCTGTAATTAGTTGGTTGGCATTTGGATTAATCATAATTCTCCTCCTTATCTTGAGAAGCCAATGGGCTCAACTACGTATTTTATTTTTAGTGTAATATTCTAGAATTAGTTCATATGGTAGTCGATTACATTATACCATTAATTGCTATTAATTGCACGACTAAAATATGGAATTATTGAAGTACTGTTGAAATATTGTTACTGTTCACTCGTACCTCGTTCACAGCAACAATTATGCACACAAAGTGCAAAAAGAGCACTTTGGCGCATGAAGTTCTCGGGTTTTACTTGCGTAAAACACCTCGCGCTGACTAACGAGTGAACCAATGTCATTTAGTTAATGTAAGGGAGATTGCTTACCCATGGAGCAAATACTACCAGATATGAGAAAACAGAGATCTCAGTATAGAAAAAAGGGGTTGTAAATGCTCAATTATATTTTTGAATATAACAAATAAGCAGATTTACATCTACTTCAAAAAAGAGTATTATATCAGTCAGTGAATCTGCTTAAGCCGCACGATATGTGAAATATCGTGGTTTTCTAAAATGAGCTGTTTTGAGCCTTACGTATTGGCGTTCATTCCGAATTGGAATCAGCTCCTTTTTAAGCAGAGACATCACACTTATTGAGCCTTTCTCTGTTGCCAGACGGAGAAAGACTCTACAAATATGAGCTGCCACACTGAAGTTTACTTTGTATGTGTGTTTTGTCTCTTTTTGTTTAACAACCACATGATTGATCAAAATTTCTGTTATATTATAGGTAAGCAGTTTAGCCCATATTTCTTGCTTTATGTATTCAGGTTTATAGGCATGAAAGTTGCTCAAACCAATGGAGTATTTTAATTTCCGAAATGAAGATTCAATTCCCCATCTGGAAAAGTACACATTTTTAATACGATCAGCCGGAAATTCGTGGATGGGAAGATTCGTGATAATACATTCATAAGAAGAATCGGATAAAGGAAACCGGACAATCCGGAACGACAGTTCGTAGGTATCCCTGGAACCATATGTAATGAAATCAAATGAAGTTGCCTTATCTACGAAACGCATGTAACCTTCTGTAGGAATCAATTTTTTTGAATGATTACGTACCAGCGTTACCTTTACCGTAATATCGAAGGATTCGTCATCTGGAAAATCAAACCGACTAACTAATCCTTTCGAATGAATATCTTTTGCACGAAAGAGGAAATACTGTCCCTTTTCTATAACATGAGCCATGTTATTATATGAGCAATAACCTCTGTCTCCTATATAAATATCTTTTGTATTGGAAAGTATTTCATGTCGGTCAACGATATCACAGAATGCTCGAAACTCATCTTTATTGTGGACTGGTTGAATTATGGCATCGGTATAGGTATGTCTGTCAAGATCATAAAAAGCATTTAAGTGCATGCTGTAGAAACCTTTTGCTGAATGCCCTTCAGAGACATAATACTCGGAAGACGCAAAAGAAGGTTTGCTAAAGAAAGTGAATGTGGAACCATCAGCCGCAAGAAATCTGTATCCGGATGTATTCTCTAAAGAATTAATAGATGAATTAAACAGCTTAAAAACAGCTTCCAAGGCATCTGGTTTAAGCTTTGCACGCTGTTGGTTAAATGCAGAAGCGGATGGTGCGAGGGCATCCATATCGAAGAAATCTAACAACTCGTTTTTGGTACTTGAAGAACCTTCGGAGACCAGAAAAGAGATAAGTTTATCGGCCGGAAGCTTTTTATTACGAGATAGATCCTTTTTGGGATTAACCGTGTATTGAGAAATATCTGACACAATACTGATGACTGAAGAAGAAAAAAGTGATTTGATAGTTTGATGAAACATAAAATGTACCTCCCTGAATTAGAATGAAATATTGTTCTAATTCAAGGGCCGCTCTCACTACCTCTAAAAATAATCAGTAGTGAGAGCGGCCGCACATTTTGCGTGATGTGTCAACTATTATTTTGAATTTTATTAAAAAATAAGGTTAGACCCCCGTTATAGGAAATCCAACCTTATGTATATTAAATTATCTAAATGACATTGACGAGTGAACAGTAACGAAATATGACAAAAAAGTAATATATTAAATAATTTTCCATCTGCCACATAAATGCCAAGATATGAGTTTATGATTAGGACTAGCGTTGGATGCTTATATGTTACTGATTACGAGAACTTGATAGCTAGAAAGCTGGGATGTTGATGCAAAGGATGAAGAGAATTACATTGAAATATCTTATATTAGCTGTATTTGCTGTAGGCTTCATAGGTATAGCAGTCATTATACTGCAGAATCATCGTGCTCATAGCTTTGATATCGGAGTATATAATGAAGCTAATGGAGAGATTGTAGCTATATTCAAAGAGGAGATCGAAGATAATGAACTGGTATCCTTTACGGAGAGTTTGGATGCACATGTTGAAATAGTCCGGCATGTCGGAGATTATGCACTTTTTTATGTAAGTGATAAAGCCAAATATAATAATGTGATTAAGGAGCTTGAGAAGAATCCACTTATAGAGGCTGTACAGGAGAACTATAGTGTGGCTTCTATGAATAACAATAACGATACATATTTGGACACTCAATGGGCACTAGATAATAAAGGAAAGTATTTTACTTATTTAGAACTGGATAAACACAAGAAAGAAAAACTATCTACGTCAGATATAGATATGGACGTTATCGAGGCGTGGGAATACATGGAGAATGAGGGCATTGAACGACAGGAGGTTATTGTTGCAATCATTGATACAGGTATTGATTATAAACATCCGGATCTTGTTGAGAATATTTGGCTTAATAAGGCCGAGATACTTAATGATGGGATCGATAATGATGATAATGGATATGTAGACGATTCTTATGGCTGGGATTTCTATAATAATGATAATTCAGTGTGTCATTATACTTATAATCAGAAGCAGAAACTATATATGGCAGATTCT
>DATESP010000087.1:0-5909 GCA_035270645.1 Mobilitalea sp.
GCACTGTAATTGATGAGTCAAACTTATCTATGAAAAAAAAGGTTATCCTTAAGGATAACCTTTAATCAATTTTGTTTCAAACAATATAGCCGTTTCTTATTACATCCATTTATAATTTAGAAAAAGGTACACTGCAATACAATCTTGATTATAATTTTGTTACGTTAGTTGCCTGAGGACCCTTGGCTCCCTGTACTACTTCAAACTGAACTTCCTGGCCTTCTTCAAGAGACTTGAAGCCATCCATTTCAAGACCTGAATAGTGTACGAAAACATCGTTGCCCTGCTCGTCAGAGATAAATCCAAAACCCTTTTGATTGTTAAACCACTTTACTGTACCTTTGTTCATGTTAATTCCTCCAAAAAATAAAATAATTTTATTGCCGGATTCTCCAGCAACAAGCTTATGATAGCACTCTTTGATACCCATGTCAAACATTATTTGTCGACTAGGTTATTAATTTCATATGCCTCATTAGCTGTACAAACCTCGTATTTATTGGATTCAAGGATCTCTAATGCCCTGTCTGGATCAGACAGCTTTATAATGATTGAAGTATCAATTCCGGCAGTTGCGAGTGTGTACATATACTCTACACTTAGTCTTGCCTCAAAGAGAAGTTTTAATACTTCATGTAGTGTTCCGGGTTTCTGGGGAATCTTAACAGCAATAACATCAGTCAGCTTTGCCGAAAAGCCCTCCTCTTTCAGAATCCTTCTACCCTCCTCTGGGTCGGATACAATCATTCTTAACATACCGTATTCCAAAGTGTCTGCTAAACTGAAGGATACAATATTGATATTATACTTCCCTAAAGTTTCCGTTACACTTTCCAATCTTCCTACCTTATTCTCAATAAATACCGATAACTGTTTTATAACCATAGTACCCCCTCCTTCATAAATGCGTTGAGCTATACCAATCGTCCACTTTCTGTTGTCTATAACGCGCTTGGCAAAAGCCAAGTGTGTCAGGTCATACCAACTTTCTGTTATCTATAACGCGCTTGGCTTTCCCTTCACTTCTAACTATTGTCTTAGGCTCTACCAGCTTCACTTTAACTGCAATTCCCAGTGCTGACTGAAGTACATGAGCTATCTTTTTCGTCAAGTTCTCAAGTTCCCTAATTTCATCAGAGAAGAAACGCTCTTCTACTTCAACCTGAACCTCTAGTATATCAAGGTTATTTACACGATCAACGATTAGCATATAATGCGGACTAGTCTCACCGATTTCAAGTAGTGCGGATTCCACCTGGGAAGGAAATATATTGACTCCCCGGATAATAAGCATATCATCGGAACGTCCCTTGAATCTGGATATACGTGCCAGGGTTCTGCCGCACTCACATTTATCATAGGAGATACTGGTCAGATCCTTCGTACGGTAACGGAACAACGGTAATGCTTCTTTGGTAAGCGTCGTAAATACCAATTCTCCTGTTTCGCCCTCATTACAAGGCTCCAGAGTATCAGGATTAATGATTTCAGGAACAAAATGATCCTCATAGACATGGAGTCCTTTATGAAATTCGCAGTCTGCCGCAACCCCAGGCCCAAGTATCTCACTTAATCCATAGATATCATATGCCTTGAGATTCAGTTTTGCTTCAATATCCTTCCTCATATTCTCAGTCCATGGCTCAGCACCGCAGATAGCTGCTTTCAGCTTTATATTTCCAAGTTTACCTGTGTCCTGCAGAGTCTCTGCAATATGAAGAAGATAGGAGGGTGTACATGCGATAGCTGTTGCTTCAAAATCTTCCATCATAGTAATGAGTCTCTGAGTATTTCCTGTCGACATGGGAATTACGGTAGCCCCGATATTCTCTGCCCCATAATGCAGACCAAGTCCACCGGTAAAGAGTCCATACCCATAGGCAACCTGAATCTTGTCGTGTGCCCCGATACCCGCCATGGCTAGTACCCTGGCGACACATTCCTGCCAAATCTCGATATCCCTTCTGGTATATCCCACAACTGTAGCCTTCCCGGTGGTGCCTGAAGAAGCATGCACTCTGACTATCTCTGATTGGGGCACCGCAAATAACCCGAAGGGATAGTTATCCCTCAAATCAGTCTTTGTAGTAAATGGGAGTAGCTTTAGGTCATCAATACTATTGATGTCACCCGGTTCAAGACCCAGCTGCTGCATCTTCCTGCGATAAAACTCCACATTATGATAGACACGGTTTACCATTTTCTTTAGCCTAGCGCCTTGAAGATTATGTATCTCATCGCGGCTCATACATTCCTTGGTTTGATTCCATATCATGGCATTCTATCCTCCTACTCTGCAGCCATACAGCCATATACAGCCGCTGTTTTAATAAGGTTTTGACCTCTGTATCACTTGACCTCCGTATTACTTAAGGTTAAAGCCCACCTCAAAAGCTTTTTTGTTAATATCAACAGTCTTCTTGGGCACAGTATTCTCTATGACGGTCAGCCAATCTTCTTTTGTGAAATCCATATGCTGAGCTGCAATACCAAGTACAATAACATTGAATACCTTACTGTTGCCAAGCTTCTTTGCTTCTTCTATTGCATTTACTTTGTAGATTCTGTGGGTCTTTTCCAATTCCTCTAAAATATTCTCAGGATACTTTACTGCCCCGATAACAACTGGCATAGGATCAATCCTCTGATCGTTCACTACAATCGCTCCGCCCTTCTTTAGGTAATGAGCATATCGCAACGCCTCCAGTCTTTCAAAGGCTATCAATACATCTGCCTGTCCTTCTTCTATAACCGGTTCATATACCTTATCGCCATATCTTACATATGTAACTACACTGCCTCCACGCTGTGCCATTCCATGGACCTCGGAAAGCTTAACATCATATCCTGCGTGGATAGTAAGAGCTCCAAGAATTCTGCTGGTGAGTAGCGTTCCCTGTCCTCCCACACCTACAATCATAATATTTTTTGTCTCCATTATTATCACCATGCCTTTCTTCATAACCTAAAAACTTTATGTGAAAAAATCTATGATTCTCTCACTCTATCTAACCGTAACCAACTTGATAGCATTGAATTTACATAACTTTTCACAAAGTCCACAGCCGTTACACATAGTATCGTTAATCTCTATATTGCCATTTTCCTTCTTTGTAATAGCAGGGCAACCGGGTTTCATGCACATTCCGCATTTCTTGCAAAATTCACTATCTACGCGATACTGCTTGGTTACCGGCGTCTTATCTAGGAGAACGCAGGGCGACTGAGCAATGATTACTGCTACTTCATCCATAGCGGTTGCTTCCTTCACAACTTTCTCCAGCTTCTCTGTATCGAATGCATCTAAGACATAGACATGATTAACGCCGACTGCTTTGCAAAGCACTGCAATATCCACAGAATTAGTGGCTTCACCCTTCAGGGTCCTTCCTGTAGCTGCGTGATCCTGATGTCCTGTCATACCAGTAGTAGAATTATCAAGGATCATTACAGTTCCTGTCCCTTTATTGTAAACCATATTAATAAGGGAATTGATTCCAGTATGCATAAAGGTAGAATCTCCAATGACAGCTACCCAATTTTTAATATAATCTTTACCCTTCGCTTTTTCCATACCATGAAGGGAAGATATACTTGCTCCCATACAAATAGTAGTATCAATAACACTAAGAGGCGCTACTGCACCAAGGGTATAGCACCCGATATCACCAGCACCATGAATTTTTAATTTGTTCAGTACTGAAAATACACTTCTATGTGGACATCCGGGACAGAGTATCGGAGGACGGTTCGGTACCTCACTTGTAGATAGAACCGAAATATTATCTCCCTTTATCGCTCTGCGGAGCAGATTAGCGGAATACTCTCCTTGAACTGTCAATATATCCTTACCGATTGCAGCGATTCCCCAGGACTTTACCTGTTCCTCGATGATTGGATCTAATTCCTCCACCACATAAAGTACATCTACCTTAGAGGCAAATTCTTCAATCAGCTTTCTCGGTAGCGGATTTACAATTCCAAGCTTTAATACCGATGCCTCAGGAAGGGCTTCCTTAACATATTGATATGGTATTCCGGAGGTGATCACTCCGATCTTCTTATCATTATATTCAACATTATTAATTGAAAAATCACAACCATCCTTGGCTAAGGCTGCCTCCCTGCTCTCAACCACCAGGTGGCGTCCTTTTGCATTGCCAGGCATCATAACATTCTTTGCGAAGTTTCTAACATAGGGCTTATCCTGTATTTCAATTCTATCGTTTAATTCCACCATACCTTGGGAATGGGATAATCTCGTTGTAGTTCTAACAATAACGGGGGTATCATATTTCTCACTTAATTCAAACGCAAACTTAACAAATTCCTTCGCTTCACTGCTGTCAGAGGGCTCCAGTACCGGCACTTTAGCCGCCCTGGCAACTGCTCTCGTATCCTGCTCATTCTGTGAACTATATAACCCTGGATCGTCTGCTATAATTGCAACCAACCCGCCATTTACACCGATATATGATACGGTGAACAATGGATCCGATGCTACATTCAACCCAACATGTTTCATGGAGGCAAGTGCCCTGACTCCGCTGATAGAAGCTCCGATTGCCACCTCCATTGCTACCTTTTCATTGGGCGACCATTCTGAATATATCTCATCATATTTAACGATACTCTCGCTGATTTCTGTACTTGGTGTACCCGGATATGCAGCTGATACCTTACAGCCTGCTTCATAAGCCCCACGGGCAAATGCTTCATTGCCGAGCATGATTACTTTTTCTGCCACTTGAATTACTCCTTTCATAAGTAAAAATCCTAATATTTATTTTAACATAGCATAGACACTGATTACAACTAATTTTAACTTTAATTTATTAACTCGCTAAAATCTGAAGACACACCATCGGATGCCACAATCATACATAAATGCTTGCTTGTGACATAAATTCCAGTAGTATGTCTTCATATATTACTTAATCAATTGTAACTGCTCAGTTACCGTACAGTTATCTTAAAGTTTTACAATGTTTATGTGAACATCAGTCATTAACTATATTACTCCTGTATCGACTTCTTCGTATGCACTGTTACTGTCTCCTCATAACAGGAGAATATCTGACTTATATCATTTTTCTTCATCTTCGGTGTCAGTAGGCTTACTACTGGAACAATAATCAAGCCTGTTACCATAGCAATCGCACCTGCATTAATTGGAGATGCAATATATTTGAAGATCATATTAGATACTGTTATTCCTACGCCCGTGGCAAAGCATGCCCAAACTGCTGTTTGAGTGACTCCCTTCCAATACAAACCGTAAAGGAATGGTGCGAGGAATGCACCAGCTAGTGCGCCCCAGGATATGCTCATAAGCTGGGCTATAAAGGTCGGAGGATCGATTGCCATTACGACAGATACTACGATGAAGAATAGGATTAATACTCTCATAGTACTTAGTTGCCTCTTCTCACTCATTTTCTTGACCACAGTACCTTTTATAAAATCCAAGGTCAGTGTAGAGCTAGAGGTCAATACCAGACTCGACAGTGTTGACATGGATGCGGATAATACCAATACAACGATGACACCAATTAATACATCAGATAAATTTGACAGCATAAATGGAACTACTGCATCATAAATAATAGCTCCGCCTTCCTTATGAAATGAGGCATCATCAAACAGTCTTCCAAAACCACCCAGAAAATAACTTCCTCCTGCAATTATAAGTGCAAAAACAGTTGATATAATCGTTCCTGACTTAATTGATTTTTCATTTTTAATTGCATAAAACTTATGTACCATTTGTGGCAAGCCCCAGGTTCCTAAGGAGGTAAGAATGACTACTCCAAGAAGGTTAATGGGGTCGGGACCAAAGAAGGAAGCGAAGGCTCCAGACTGTCCACTGGTAACCGGAATGTCACTCTTAAGCTCTGAGAGCTTATTAA
>DATESP010000088.1:0-16026 GCA_035270645.1 Mobilitalea sp.
TGCGATTATTACAACACTATCGTAAAATGATTCTGGCATAGCAATTAAAGCCTCCTTAGTATATAAACTATCCTAGTATTATGCATTAAACATGACCTTTTCACTATTAAAGGCTCTTGTAATCATTGTAGTAATAATTGCAGCCAGTATGGCAAGGGTACCTATCGTAATGCCGTATTGAGCCATGGTTAGTTCCCCCATAAATAGATTTTGAATGCATATAGCGCTATTATAAACTGGAATGGCATAATATTCAATTCCTTTTTCAACCCCGCCCGAAAACATTGTCATAATACTTGCAAGCATTACCAATATCATCAATGGCATTACATATGTTCCGGCTTCTTTGGCTGTTCTCGCATATATTCATCAACTGTGATATTTCACTTGTGATATTTGCACCAAAAAAGGAAGGCTACCCTTCCTTTCTAAAATAGTAAAGTATCTATAATAGCTTTTCATCTAATATAATTGTAAAGGGTCCATCATTAACCAAGGATACCTTCATATCAGCACCAAATCTTCCTGTTTCCACCCTGCCAATTCTTTGGCGGATGCTGTCTGTGAAATATTCATATAGTTCCTGCGCTAATACTGCTCCGGCAGCATTGATAAAATCAGGACGGTTTCCCTTCTTACACTCTGCATATAAAGTAAATTGTGATACTACTAGGATTTCACCCCGAACCTCTTGAAGAGAAAGATTTGTCTTCCCATTCTCGTCAGCAAAAATCCGGAGTTTGACAATCTTGTCTATATATCGGTCACAGATATCCTTCGTATCCTCTTTACCAACGCCTAGGAGGATTAAGTACCCCTTCCCAATCTGACCGGTACATTCTCCCTCGACCAAAACCTTAGCTTCACTGACTCTCTGAATTACAATCCGCATAGCCTCCCCTTTCGAGCAATCTAACTGTATCGGTAATTGCTAACTTTGCATTGGATCTCATTACGTTTCATCTCGTTGCCTCTGCCAAGCAGCTCCAGTGATTAACCAGACTTTCCAAGGAAAATGTTGCATTAGCGGGACTTGTGGATGGTAATTTGATAATATCTCTTCCTGTACTTCCATAACAATACTTTAAGTAAAGCCGGTAAGCCGTTCCACCATTGGCATAAATACTTCTAATATCAGCCTGGTCAAGTAACGACCTTATATCATTAGGAATTACATTCTTAATGCTACTGTCCGATGAACCGGTTATTTCACAGGATTGAATCACATCCCATACAGCAATTTTATTCTTCAGAAGTAACTGCGTCTTAGCTTCAATCGTAGTGGGTAACTCTTCATTATAAATCTCGCTGATTACTCTCCAAAAACGGTTTTGCGGATGATGATAAAAGAAACTTCCCTCCCGCGATTTGACGGAAGGAAAGGATCCTAACACTAATACCCTTGAGTTACTTTCACATATTGGAGAAATGGGGTGTATCATTCTTTCCATATAAGCACCTCACTGCAGTTCTTTGACGAATTATATTTCCTTACTACTTTAAAAAATTCTTTAGGAATGAGGTTCCTGATACCTCGGAGGGTATATCAAAATAATCCAATATGGTTGCAGCAATATCTGAGAAGGTCTTCCTAGTTCCAATATTATTTCCAGCCCTAACTTTATCGCCGTAAATCACCAGAGGGACATACTCCCTAGAATGGTCTGTGGATGGTGTGGAGGGATCACAACCGTGATCAGCTGTAATCATAAGAATATCATCTTCTCTAAGTCCATTAAGAATTCTGGGAAGCTGACGATCAAAAGAGCTAAGAGCTTCAGCATAACCATCCACATTATTACGGTGTCCATACATCATATCAAAATCTACCAGATTGACGAAACATATACCATGAAAATCTCTACCAGTTCGTTCAATAAGTCTCTCGATTCCTTCTTCATTATTCTTTGTCCTTACGGTGTCAGTAATACCTTTTCCAGCATAGATATCATTAATCTTTCCTACTGCCAGCACATCGAGTCCATTTTCCTTAATCTGATCTAGCATAGTCATAGAAGGTACTAAAGAAAAGTCATGACGGTTCGAAGTTCGTGCGAAATCAGGATATGCTCCCAGAAATGGTCTAGCAATAACTCGTCCTACGCCATGCTCACCCTGTAGTAGTTCTCTTGCAATCTCGCAATATCGGTAAAGCTCATCAATCGGTACGACTTCTTCATGTGAAGCTATCTGGAACACACTATCTGCTGATGTGTATACAATTAATGCTCCTGTCTCCATATGCTCTCTACCATAATCTCTGATGACATCGGTTCCGGAATACGGAAGATTACATATAACCTTACGTCCTGTTGCAGCTTCAAATTTTTTTACTATATCTTCTGGAAATCCCTCAGGATAGGTAGGAAACGGCTTTTCTGATATTATACCAGCGATCTCCCAATGTCCTGTCGTGGTATCCTTCCCCATGGAGCTTTCTGCCAGCCTAGCGACACTACCCTCAAAGGATAACTCCTTGCCTTTTGATAACTCAGGGAATTTTTCACGAACTCCATCTATATGGAACAATCCCAGCTTCTTCATATTTGGCATATTAAACAACTCACTTTGTGCTGCGGCATATAGAGTATGACTACCGACATCACCATATTTATCTGCATCAGGCATCTCACCGATACCTACACTGTCAAGAACAACTAAAAACACTCTCTTCATTTGTATACCTCCTTATCTAGTTAAGAAATACCACTTTGTTTCTTTACCTTTATTATAGTTATATTCATAATTATTGTCTATGACTTAAATCACACTCTGATTAATTATCACACCTGAGGACGAATGAACCTAAGTCACTTTCTGTATATTGTTATCGCTTAAAAAATATGATATAATTACAGAGCTCATTAGTATTTGAACATCCTTCATAACTAAAAACACTTGAAAGGGAAAAAAATGAAAATTCCAAATACCCTAAAGCAGCTTCTAATGAAGTACCGGCACGGAGCCATCCTGTCGTACTTCTTTGTATATATGATTTGGTTTACCTACCTTGAGCGTACGGTTACCGCTGACACTTTTTATAACCCCATATACTCTAGGTTGGATGATTATATTCCATTTATGGAGATATTCATTATCCCATATTTCTTGTGGTTTATTTTTATTTTCGTCACAGTAGCTTATTTCTTCTTAACCTCAAAATACGAATTTCTAAAGCTATGTGCCTTTCTATTTATCGGTATGACCATATGCCTGGTTATCTACACAGTATGGCCAAACGGACATGAGCTCCGGGTAGATTTGGATTCCATAGGCCGAAGTAACATATTTATTGATATATTGTCCAAATTATATAGCTTCGATACTGCCACTAATGTTTTTCCAAGTATCCATGTATTCAATTCGATTGGGGCAATGATTGCCATTTACAAAAGTGGACGACTTCGCCGTATTAAATGGCTGCAATGGTTTGCATTAATTTTAACCATATTAATTTGTTTATCCACGGTATTTCTAAAGCAGCATTCCGTATTGGATATTTTTGGGGGCATTGCCTTGGGCATCATCATGTACTTTATTATCTACATTCCTTCCTGGAGCAAGGTATTTAAAATATCGAAATCCGAACTCCCTAAATTATCATAAACAAATATAATAATTAATTAATCACATCCATTATTATTAGTATTTTCCTGCAATTCTCCATAATTATATCCCGATTTTATTAGCTCTTCACTCGAGACTATTCTTATTCTTAAATAATTTAATATACAGACCACACCCAAAGCATTCTATTAATTTGTAACGTATATCCCCGAAATTGGAGGAAGGCACAGGGTACCGGAAACTGTCTTTCGTATGCAAAACGCCGGGGCATCCTTGTCCTCATCAGACCAAACATGATGCTTTTCCATGTCTGGTCAAGTGAGGACCGGGATGCTCTGGTGTACTGGATCCGAAAGACATCCGGCTCTCTGCGCCTTCTACCAATTTCGGTACACTATCTATCTCTCTCTTAGTTAAACCCATAGATTTTCTTAGTAATATTGTACCCAACTTCAATAATTCTGCGCCCAAATTTACCTGGCAGATTCATGGAACGCCCAAGAATCTGTGAACGGATCTTCTTATAAAGCCATCTATCGTAATTCTTAAGGTAATCCCAGATATCTTGTTTTTTTGCAAGACTTTCATCACTACCTTCTTTAATCAGAAAAACCGTACATATCGTCATCATCATGGAAAGGTATTTTATCATATAGTTCCTAAGCTTTTCACTTTTTATCTGCGACAAGTTATGCGATTCAATCATGATTTTTGTTATTCTAAGCTGCTGATCAATTCTTTTAATCATAATGTTTTCATTAACGGACTGATCTTCTCTGCCGATAAAATACCGGTATAGGTTCACATCCATATAATACAGCGTCTTAACAAAAGGCAATGGTTGAAATACAAAGATGTTATCCACATAGAAGGTGTGTTTTGGAAGATGAATTCCACAATCCTTCAAAAGCTTTGTGCGGTAAATAGTAGAATGCATTAGTATATTCTGACTTTGCTTAAAATGCATAATATCATCCCAAGTAAAGATCTGGTCCTTAGGCAAGGCCCAATTATAATTAATTACTTTTTTCTTCTTTGCCTCTGCCCTCTCATATACGTAGTTTGCTAGGAATAAATCAGGGCTGTTACCGTCCGCTATTAGGTTCTTCAAGGTCTCCATAACCTGTACTAATGCTTTCTCATTTACCCAATCATCGCTGTCTACCACTTTAAAATAAACACCATTGGCATTTGCAAGTCCGGTATTAACTGCTTCACCATGCCCACCATTTTCCTGGGCAATCGCTCGAATAATTCCCGGATATTTCTGTTGATATTTCTCTGCTATTTTCTGAGTATCATCTGATGAGCCATCATTTACAATAAGGATTTCCATCTCATCTCCACCAGATAAAAGTGTCTCTATTGCATGTTCCATATATGCGGCTGAATTATAGCAGGGTATTGCGACTGTCAGAAGTTTCATGCTTTCTGTCCTCCTTAAATTAAATTTTCAGGATTCAGGCATTCAAGTTCTTTAACAACGAATCGCCCGTTCTTTCGAATTAATACATCGTCAAAATAGATTTCTCCACCACCAAACTCTGGTGTTTGAATGCATACCAGATCCCAGTGGATCGCAGAAGAGTTGCCATTCGGTGCTTCTGTATAGCAGTTTCCGGGTGTAAAATGAAAAGATCCCATTATTTTCTCATCGAATAAAGTATCCTTCATAGGCTTTAATATATAGGGATTTACACCAATAGCAAACTCGCCGATATAGCGTGCTCCTTCATCTGTATTTAACACATCGTTAATTCGGGTAGTATCATTCGATGTTGCCTCCACGATCTTACCGTTTTCAAAACGAAAGAAAATATTCTCATAGGTGAAGCCCTGATATACGGCGGGTGCATTGTAAGACAATGTACCGTTAATACTGTCTCTGACAGGAGCTGTATAAACCTCACCATCCGGGATATTTCTTCCTCCATCACAAGGCACAGCAGGAATATTCTTAATAGAGAAGCTTAAATCCGTACCGGGCCCTACTAATCTTACTCTGTCCGTGCGATTCATGTATTCAACTAAATTCACCATAGCTTTACCCATCTTCGCGTAGTCGAGATTACATACTCTAAAATAGAAATCTTCAAAGCTCTCCTGGCTCATATTAGCAAGCTGCGCCATAGAAGAATTGGGATAACGGAGTACTACCCACCTGGTCTTCTTCACCCTAACATCATGATGAACGGGTGTCATGTAATAGGTATCATAAATCTTATTGTTTTCTGGTTTTATATCTGCATTCTCGGAAATATTGTCTGTCCCGCGAACTGCAACATAACAATCCATTTGTTCCATCTCTGCTGCATCAATTTTTGCTGAAAGGGACATCTGTTCCTCGGTGCACTCAAGAAGAACTTCCCTAAGAAGCATCGGATCTGTATAATGCACAAAAGGGACACCACCAGCCTTATATACCTCTTTAACCAGCTGTCTGGCCAAATCTTGGGTAGACTGTCCAACGTAGTGTACATAAACCTTATCACCCTTTTTAACTTCCATTGAATAATTTACAAGGTTATTCGCTAATTTCTTAATTCTTTCATCCATAATATGCCTCCTGCTTTAGTTTATGTTGAATATAATTATATATCAAGGTAGGAAAGAAATACATTCCCTGCCTCTTCAAACATTTCTTTGCTGTCCTGCAAGCCAATCTTCATTGCTTTACCCTTATTCGGATCAATTACATTTATATTGAAATTATCGTAGCCATATATTAGTACAGCGTTTTCATCATCGGTCATTGCTATAATCGGTCTGCCCTCTGAGACATAATAAAGGGCATCATCTAGAGTAATACCGGTCAAACGAATAGGGGCGTTAACCATCTTTTCTTCTAATATTTCATAAGCAGAACTTCCGTTTAGGGAAATCGGGCTTCTATTTACATTATTTTCTTGGTTGTCAAGTAGCAGTTCTATACAGCTTTCAAGTGTTTGCTGCGTCTTATCAAGTACCAAATCATCAAATCCAGATATTATATTCTTTGAGTCCTTGCCTCCACGCTCCCAGACTAACTGATGATTACTATTTATTACTACTCCGGCATCAATGTTTGCCTGTTCTATCGCATCCGCTGCCTCTTCATAATAACCTGTGATTTCTCCTGCGATATAAGGGAAGAAAAGTACCTTATCCAATTCCATATCCTCCAACCTTAAGGTTGGATCTCTAGTTATTACAGTGCTTGTGGTTACAGATGTCTTAGGAATCTCCTCCATGTTAAATCCGGCCGGCATAGTCAGATATAGTTCTGTCATTGCCTCTTCGGTTACCCTTAAGGTGACTTCAATAATAGAATTGGTCTTCTTAACCTGATTCATTATATAGTCCTGTGGTGCTGAAGCAAAGACCGTAGTTCCATTCGCATTCATCATCTGTACACGGTATAATTCAACGATGTTGTCCTTCACCTTAAGGTCCTTAATAAAGTAACCTGGCTTGCTGTAATTCTTAAGTACCTGCCTGTCAATAGATGCTATCTCAATCGAGTTAACCGGCGCAACAGTTTTACCATCTACCATTGTTGTGATATCTCCACCGCGAACAAAACCATATATGAGATTAGAATCTATCATATCCATAAGTAGGATATGATATCCCGCCCGAGCATCAATTGTCGTAACCTCACCTGTTTCCAGTTCCATAATCTTGATTTCTTCCGACTTCATAGGATCAGAATCTCCCTGCCAGGCAGCAAAACCTTTATCCTGCAAAAACACTACCTTGTCTTGATCGATTTCGGTGCCCAAAATGTTTAATTGCCTGGTAATCAAATTATAAGAATAGAGGTTTCCGTATAAGTGAAAATAAAATACCTCCAGCGAATTCACATAAGTAAAAGAGCTTAAATTCTCCTTAAGCATCTGGTAAGGTTCGTCCACAGGAATATAGACTTTCTCTTCAATCCTGTTATCCTGCCTAATGTATTCATAAAGAACGACTGCTACTCTTCCCTCATATTGGCCGCGGTTCATATAACCATAAACCAGGAAGTCTATATTACCCTCCGCATCCATATTCAATATGCGGATATCATGTTGATCATAGTAATCACGGATATAATCGGTATTCTCCTGTCGGAAGGAGAATATACAGATCATCTCATTATCCTCTAGATTATAATACCACAGTTCTCTGTTTCTGACAAAAGACAGTCTTTTCTTATCCGGACTTGCTAAAAAAGGTACCTTCAATTCTGAAGAAATCCCCAGCTTTAGCTGACTCTTTGTAACACTTGCAAGTTTTGGATTAAATAAAGCCTCCATATTTCGCTCATAGTTTATTAGATACATCCTGTCCTTGGTATATCTTACACGGTAAAACTCCTTAACTTCAAAGAGCTCGGGTACTCCAGCAATCTCAGCTTCTACAATATAGTTCAATACCACTGAAGCAATATCCGAATTAATTTCTATAATATCCGGAATGACCTCGGTAATAAATTCTGGCTTCAGATTTCCCCAGGTGACCAATTCGAAGCTTGAATTAATATTGACACTGGCAAGAGTCGTATTATCCGCACTTTTCTTTGGCTCGAGATATTTAATTATATTTTCCGCTAGCGTCTTATCCTTAATTGCATTGTGGAAATCCATAATAAAGGTTATATTTTCATCTAAATAGGTATTATCATAGGATTTAACCCTCTGATAGTAATACATCTTCCTGCTTTCACTAGTAATAAGTGTAATTTTTACTGCGTATTCCTTCCCTCGTGTAAGTGCTGACTGAAATTTAATTTTTGCTGATTTCTCTTCTCCATTTTCTTCAAACACGCTGATAGAATCAGTCTCAATTAAGTTATTTCCGAAAAAATCCCTAAGCTCATAATTCACCTTTTTAATATCGTATTCCTTCTGATCAATAATAATCTCAAAGGATTGATCCTGACCAAGTGGAGTAACTGTTTCCCTGATGCTGTTCGCATCCAAATTCGTACTATAGCCATGTAGAAGGTTAATTCTTTGTTCACCTAGTTTTATGGTGACCAAAGGAAGGGTCGTATTCGACATTACCGTAGTATTGTCGGTATCAAAAACAACCTCTTTAATATCTTTACTAAAGTAATAGATAGAGGCTACAAAAATTACTATTAAAATGATTATTCGATATAATTGCTTTAACAATTTAATTCCCTTCTTTGGCCTTTACTTGTTGTAATAACCCTTTAAGGCTCGGATTCACTCCTAAGAAATCCATGCATTCCTCAAGTTGATTTTCTCTCTCGATCGTTTGTAATCCTTCTTTTTTCCTAAGAACCGCACGAATCAAGATGTTTTTTGGTGTATGCTCCATGTCTATAAACTCAAGTAGTTGCACACGATACCCCATGGTTTCCAAAAACTCAGCCCTCAGTGCATCCGTAATCAATGCTGATATTCTTTCGCTAATGATACCATATCTTAATACCGGCTGCAGCACCTCGCAATTAATCTGCTTATTAAGCTCATGTTGGCAGCAAGGTACTGATAAAATCACCTTGGCACCCCAGGAAACCGCCTTATATAAAGCATGATCCGTTGCTGTATCACAAGCATGAAGAGTAACCACCATATCCACAGAGTCTGCACCTTCATATGAGGCGATATCCCCCTGTAAAAAATTCAGTTTATCATAACCGTACTTTTGGCTTAAGGCATTACAATGCATAATAACATCCGACTTTAAATCCAGCCCAATCACATTAATCCGGTATCCCTTCTTAAGCCTTAGGTAATAATACATGGCAAAGGTAAGATAGGATTTGCCACAACCAAAATCCAATATAGTAAGCTCTTTTGTTTTATCAAGAAAAGGCAAAATATCTTCAATATATTCCAAAAAACGGTTAAGTTGGCGAAATTTGTCCGACTTAGCCTTAATAATCGCTCCTGTTTCTGTCATAACTCCTAAATCCACTAAAAAAGGAAGAGGTTCCCCTTCGCTCAGGATGTAGTTCTTCTTCTTATTATGCGATAAGCTATCCCTGTCTGTTTCTCCGTCTCCAGTCTTCACCCCGACCATCATAGTAGCACCTTGCTCTGCTTTCGCAGCCACTCTGTACTTCACGGTTGCTTTACCTTTCTTGCTGATCAGAAGAGTAATACTGCCTGTTTTGGTCGTAATTTCAGCCTGTTTGAACAAACCCTCAAACCATTCCGGCAACTTAGCAATTAATTCAAGATCCTTATAATTACAGTGAAAGACCTTCTCTCCTATAAATTCAGACGTTTGAAAATAAAGCTCTCCCTTTAATAAAATCGGGCGGATCTTTATTTTAGCCACCTTTTCCTTATTAGAGGAATTGCTTATTATGGCTCCAACAAAATCCTGATTTAATTTATCTTCAAATGCCTTTAAAATATTAGCATCCATATTATCATCCTATTCATATAACTATTTGAGAAAAATAACGTTCTCATAATAATACCTATCTTCTATTCTATAATCTTTTTAACAATAGTACAATAAAATAATTATTAATTTTATCCAATACTTAGATTAATGAGGTTTGGCTTAATATCACAATTCCATTGCCTTTGCATATATTGGTAATAAAAAGTTTAGGAGTACTTAAATGCTAAATTCATCCAGCGATAATTCAAGTCCCGATCGCAATACCACAGTCCCGAATAGCAAAATGGAGAGGGCTAACATAGTAAACCGTTTATCCCATGATGTTAGGAAGGATGCGAAAGAAACTGTTATCGGTACTTCTCAGAATAATATACCTAGTAGAAATGGCGGTGCAAATGCCTCCCCAAGAAGACCCTATATATATGGAACCCCTACCGCAACCCCGAGTTCCCAAGCTGTAACACCTATGCAGCCTACTACTCCTGGTACTCAGACCGGTACTCCAATGCAACGGACGACTCCTGGTACTCAGACCGGGTCTCCCATGCAACGCACGACTCCAGGTACTCAAAATGCGGCTCCCATGCAACGTACGACTCCGGGTACTCAGACCGGGACTCCTATGCAACCAACTACCCCCGGTACTCAGAACGCGACTCCTATGCAGCCTACCCCCGGTACTCGAACCGGAACTCCAATGCAACGTACGACTCCGGGCACTCAGACCGGGACTCCCATACAGCGCACGACTCCGGGTACTCAAACTGGAACTCCCATGCAGCCTACTACCCCTGGTACACAAACCGGAACTCCCATGCAGCCTACTACCCCTGGTACACAGACCGGAACTCCCATGCAACGCACAACTCCCGGCACTCCTATGGGAACTCCTATGAACAATGGAATGCCTATGAATAACGGGATGCCTATGCAACGTACGGCTCCTGGTACACCGACCGGAGCTCCTATGCAACGCACAACTCCCGGCACTCAGACCGGAGCTCCCATGCAACGCACAACTCCCGGCACTCCTATGGGAACTCCTATAAACAACAGGATGCCTATGCAACGTACCGCTCCCGGCACTCCTATGGGAACTCCTATGAACAACGGGATGCCTATGCAACGTACCGCTCCCGGCACTCCTATTGGAACTCCTATGAATAATGGTATGCCTCTGAATAATGGTATGCCTATGAACAATGGGATGCCTATGCAACGTACCGCTCCCGGTACTCCTATGGGAACTCCCATGAATAACGGAATGCCCATGAATAACGGGATGCCCATTAACAACGGAATGCCCATTAACAACGGAATGCCCATGATTAACCCAAATGGTCAGGGCGGTGGGATGTATAATAATTTGTATGGACCAAACAACTCTCCATATAGTACCCCAATCGGTGTTCCAATGTTTCCTTTATATGGATATGACAACTGTGAAGACCTGGATAGGGATTTTGAATATATGAAGCAGCTATATCCAAATATCGCCAAAAAGATTCAAAGGGAAATAGAAAATGAATGTGATCGCCTTGAGTATGACGGAAGCATTATGTTTGATGAATATCCCGATAGAAATGGTCTAGAAAGAATTATTGACAGAATCTATGAAAATGTTAAGGATCTCGAGGAAGCAGACCAGGTGGAAGCATATAATATTTATGCTTATCCGAGAAACCGTCGGAATAATCTACGTGATATCGTCACTATAATATTGTTAAATGAACTATTTCAACGTAGAAGACGTTACCGCGGAAGAAGACGCTGGTTTTAAAACGAGCAAGAAACCCTGTGTATTGAATATTCATTCTATTTCTTTACTTTACCCTTATGCATAAATTGTCCGAATAGGTATGGTATCATCTACCCTACCAATTCGGACATATTACATTAATAACACTCCAATCCCTTTCGTGATTCTGGGAATTCTGAATAGCCGCATTTATTCGTACTAATCGTTCATGCTACCTTCTACCAACTCTGGTTTAGAATAGGTGTTGCTAGATACACCCTTGTCTTTCCCGCCTGTTCATCATAGGTTACAGCTATTTGGATGTTAATCTTACTTCCAAGGGAAAGTATATACTCATTAATCAACCCTGTATAGGCATAGACTGTATACATGCCTTCTTCATCATGTTCAATGGCTATTTCACCTTGTAGCTCATCCACTAGAAGCCCCGCGATCCTTTCCTTCTCATCCGAAGATAGCATTCCATTAAAACTACCCTCATATTGCAGCGTAACCTGTTTCTTTTCAACACCAATCTCATCGAAGGAATCGCTTAATTTCTTTCTATACTTGTCCATACTTTGAATACTATCCCTAATATTAAGCCTAACAATAATGTAGTGTCTCATCCTGATTGCCGCTCCTTCTTTCTGCTCTAAGCTGACAACCTTCAGTTCTGTCGTGGCATTTCTAGCCTGCTTGCCAAAGGAATATTCACTTCTGTCATCTTCTCTAATAACTGAGATATCCTTATCAAGCGTTAACCCGATGGAATCCGCAAGATAAAGTATGATCTCCTTTTTATCCATCTCGCTTAAATATTCCTTCTTACAATCAGCAATTATTTCTATTTTACTTATTAGCTCTCCTGAATTAGTATTAACAAAAGCCTGTGTAATCTTTACTTCTTCGTAAAAAAAACGATTCATAAACATCTGTGTCGCTACTGCCAACCATAGTACTGCCGCAATATATAATGTGACCTTTGTTTTCTTCAAGAAAAGAATCCTCTTTATAGATTCCAAAAAGCGATTCAAATTTTCCACAAAATCGACCTCCATCTATGGGTAAATATCAATGAACATAGTTATCTTATTTGTTTCATTTGATAGTTTTCCCATACTATGGAGTATTTATTCTTTTGATACTATACCAAACAAAATATTCATGATATAATAAAAAATAAAGCAAGGAATACAAGCTTACATGCAAATTCCAAACGAAAATAACAAGATTTAAATATGTTATTTATAATGATCCAATAGATTAAATACTCTGGAAAACCGCGGTTGTTGTTGACCTATCCGTACACGATTTAAAAAGGAGATCACTTACCATGAGCGAGTTATCATTATACAGGAAACGATTTATTCCAAATGAATTGGTTCATCTGAAGGATGATATTATCTTATTGCAGGAAGCCAATTTGATTGTTACAAAATGGAAGGCCCTCCGTCCCCGAAAAGACATTGTAGGTGGTATCTCTGCTTACTTCCTTGATCTGGGGATAAAGGTTAGTAAGGTTTTTAATAAAGAGTATCAGCTCGTATACTGGTATTGTGATATCGTTCAAATGAAAGAAGGACCTAATCCTGATACCCTGATCTTTGAAGATCTGTTGGTGGATGTAGTCCTTCGTGAGGATGGATCTGTAAAAATACTTGATCTTGATGAACTTGCACAGGCCTTAGAGCTACACTTAATTACTGAACAGGAAGTAGCGAAAGCCTTGCGCACTCTAGATCACTTACTAAATATTATTTATCAGGGACAATTTGACGCATTAATGGAGCCGGTGAACAGGTTTCTGTTTTAATCTTCCTCAAGCATCTGCACTCTTCTAATATGTCTTTCATTGTTAGAAAAATCAGTTCCTAAAAATGTATCCACGATCTTTAGAGCATGACCGGTTCCAATTACTCTTGCTCCCATGGCCAGTACATTGGCATTATTATGAAGTCTGGTAGCTTCTGCACTGAAGCAATCATGGCATAGCGCACAACGGATACCCTTCATCTTGTTCGCTGCTATAGATATCCCAATTCCGGTTCCGCAGATTAATAATCCCAAATCACATTCTTTCTTCTGAATTGCTCTTCCAACTTCTTTGGCATACACTGGGTAGTCACTTGTGGTTACATCTCCACATCCATAATCCCTGTATTCAATCCCTTTCTCATCCAAATGCTTCATTATTGCCTTCTTTAGCTCATATCCAGTATGATCATTTCCTATTGCTATCATGATAATTCCTCCTAATTGATCTCACTTAATTTATATATAGTCTTTTTCACCAGCCTCGCCAGTTCAATATAACACTCCTCATATTCTACCAGAGTTCCCCCATAAGGGTCAACTACATCACCGATTTCCCCAGCAAATTCCTTAATTGTAAATACAGCCTCAGCTTCTGGCATTTCTTCCTGAATCTTCCTTTTCTGACTAGCAGTCATGGTTAGGATCAAAGTATTCTCATCAATATCGGATGCCTTAATTCCTCTTGAGATATGATTAACCGGCTCCAGCCCGTGTTTGATTAAGACCACTTCTGCCTTAGGATTAATCGGTTCCTCGAACAATACAACCATCCCCCTGGACATAACCTTCATACTACTGACTACTTCCAGATTCTTATATATTGCCTCTGCCATAGGACTTCTGCAGGTATTTCCTGTACATGCAAATATAAGCTTTTGATATTTTTCCATACTATACCTCCATTCTCTTTCATGTATCATTATCATTAGTAAAGAAGTACTTATTTAATTCTCATGTAATCATTTTGAAATCATACTTTTTGGCTCTGGTACCCTGCTGCTTTTAACAATCGGTTCATTATAGCCTGTCCTAAATCATTATCCGAAAAGCTTTCCGAAAAGATATATTCTGTGTGTTGCTCATCAAATTTCCTTAAAGTAGCATATAATCCTGCAGCGATAGAATCCTCATCTTTTCTGGAACCTATCACTTGGATGTTTCCGTAAAGGTAAAAATCCTTTGTCTCACTGGTTGCAATAATACCGACGCTTTTCCCCGCTTCAAGCATTTCTTTTGCCCTTGTATTGATAGTCTCTATAACTTTATTTGTATTACCTTCATATATAGTAAGCGATCCCTCTGGCGCATAGTGCCGATATTTCATGCCTGGCGCCTTCGGTATCATTTTCTGGTCCATATTCGCTTGAAGGACAGCTGGATCATAATGGATAGGTCCAATTATATTCTCAAGCATAGTCTTGGTAATACATCCGGGTCTAAGTATCATGATCTCATCACCCGACAGATCAACAATAGTAGACTCCAAGCCCAATGTCGCTATCCCGCCATCAATAATCATATCTACTTTACCATCCATATCCTTGATGACATGCTCTGCGGTTGTAGGACTTGGTTTACCCGAGAGATTAGCGCTGGGAGCTGCCACATATAAACCAGCTTGAGCTATCAAGCTTCTCGCCAGCTTGTGGGCTGGAAGACGTATGGCGACCGTATCCAGACCACCAGTCGTACTATATGGAATACATACTTTCTTTTTTAGTATTATAGTTAATGGCCCAGGCCAGAATACCTCCGCCAATCGATATGCCTCCTCTGGGATATCTACAGCTAGTTTTTCTATATCTTCAACCTTCGCTATGTGGACTATCAATGGATTATCTGAGGGTCTTCCCTTCGCTTCATAAATTTTCACAGATGCTGTAGGATTAAGAGCATCCGCTCCCAAACCATATACAGTTTCAGTTGGAAAAGCAACCAACCCACCTGCTCTGAGTATCTCTACGGCTTGATCCAGATCCTTCGGCCCGATATTATCTTTATCTATTTGTTGTATAATTGTATTCATTTTTGAATTGTACTCCTTGAATTATGCTTATTAAATCGTATTCTATAATATTATTCTTTTTTATTTGTATTCTATAATAGTATTCTTTTTTAACCGTATTCGATAATATTATGCTTCTTTAAGTGTATTCTTTACTATTATACTTCCTATTCTATATGGAATCACTAGTATGATGCCACACTAGATTGTAACATTTCTTCTTGATAAAATCCATACTTTGAGCTTATTTATTCTTTCTTATACTATGATAACACTCTTGAGACAAAATCTAGTTCATCACTTTTCCTTATTCAGTATTTGTATTTTTCAGATACTGTAGTACGCCAAGACTTATTGCCAAGGCCAGTTTTTCCTGGTATTCCTCGGTATTTAGCAGTGCGGCTTCCGTAAGATTTGATAGATAACCACACTCAACTATCACAAGTGGGCACTGTGTCCTCGTCAACATATAATAGCTTTCATTAGATTTTGCCTTCCTATGGTTACCATCATTAATAGTTTCCTTCAGTTGCTCCTGCAAAATTAATGC
>DATESP010000089.1:0-14966 GCA_035270645.1 Mobilitalea sp.
TAGCATAAGCTAGTAAGACCCCTGAGAGACGATCAGGTAGATAGGACAGAGGTGGAAGTGTGGCAACACATGTAGCTGACTGTTACTAATAGGTCGAGGGCTTGACCAAAAAGGTTTGTACAAACGAGCATAATAAGCTCAGGATGATCAATCATTTTCTAGTGTAGGTTAGTACTTATAATAAGGCCTAGTGGCTCAGTTGGTTAGAGCGCCGCCCTGTCACGGCGGAGGTCGAGAGTTCGAGTCTCTTCTGGGTCGTAAAGTCTTTGTCATATAAAGACTTTGTTATAAGATATTAATACATTATTTACATGGAGTGAAACAATCTACTTCGTCAATAATAATCCCATGGGATCTTAGCTCAGCTGGGAGAGCATCTGCCTTACAAGCAGAGGGTCATAGGTTCGAGCCCTATAGGTCCCATTTATTACAATTAGGTGGAGCACGATGCTCTGCATATGGATAGTAGATATGCCGATGTGGCTCAATTGGCAGAGCAGCTGACTTGTAATCAGCAGGTTATCGGTTCGAGTCCGATCATCGGCTTCAACAATTTAATTGTTGTTTTATTTTGGATGGGTTCCCGAGTGGCCAAAGGGGGCAGACTGTAAATCTGTTAGCGACGCTTTCGAAGGTTCGAATCCTTCTCCATCCACTGGCGAAAGCCAAAAGATAGTTACAAATTAACCGATATTGTCAAGTGTAAGAAAGAAATATACCAGAATAACGGTTACTAAAACGGTGCCGCGGGGTGGAGCAGTCTGGAAGCTCGTCGGGCTCATAACCCGAAGGTCATAGGTTCAAATCCTATCCCCGCAATTTATGATAAGTGAGTCGGTTCTCCTATTCATATTAAAATTTAATATTTTCGTTTACCCAGGAAGTTTAGTTAAGTATAAATTTCTTTAGGCCGACGAAGTTGATCTTGCCCAGATAGCTCAGTTGGTAGAGCAGAGGACTGAAAATCCTCGTGTCGCTGGTTCAATTCCGGCTCTGGGCATTTTGTTTTGATGTAATAACTCAAAATAATGCTGACGATGGGATATTAGCTCAGTTGGTAGAGCACTTGACTTTTAATCAAGGTGTCCCGGGTTCGAACCCCGGATGTCTCATAAAACGACCTCAATACGAGGTCGTTTTTATATGTAAAAAGTGAAGAAAGTATAGAAATAGTTACTATATTGTGAAAAAGCAAAGTGAATATAGATACAGTTATTTCATTGTGAAAAAGCAAGAATGGGAATAGTTACCTCATCGTGCAAAAACTATATAGAGTTCATGATGATGTGCAAAATTTAGTTAATGATTGACAATGGAATCCTATATGATACTATAAAAGATGATAATAAACAGTTGACATAATATCATATATTAATATCATATAAGTATAGGTTTAAATTGATAGGATTTCGATTCTATACGGAGGAATTTATGACTTGGGATAAGATTGTAACCTTGCAGAAATGGATTGCAGATAGCAACAATATAGTATTCTTCGGAGGAGCCGGAGTATCTACGGAAAGTGGTATCCCAGACTTTAGAGGTACGGACGGAATATATCATATGAAATATAAATATCCTCCAGAGGTGATTTTAAGTCATACCTTCTTTATGGATAAAACGAAGGAGTTTTATGAGTTTTATAGAGATAAGATGATTTATGAAGGAGCGGAGCCAAATATTACGCATAAAAAACTTGCTCAACTCGAACAACAAGGAAAGCTTAATGCTGTAATTACCCAGAACATAGATGGTCTCCATCAAAAGGCAGGAAGCAGGAATATTCTAGAGCTTCATGGATCTGTCCTTCGTAATTACTGTATGACATGTCACACCTTTTATTCGCTTGCGGATATCATTAAGGGAGAAGATGTGCCACATTGTACCTGTGGAGGACTTATAAAACCAGATGTTGTACTATATGAAGAGAGTCTCGACGAACAGATTCATATAGATGCGATACGCATAATTGCTCGTGCAGATCTACTAATTGTAGGAGGAACATCTCTCAGTGTTTACCCAGCAGCTGAGCTGATTAGGTATTATAGGGGGAACAAATTAGTGATAATTAATAAATCGCCCACACCCTATGACAAAGAATCAAATTTACTGATACAGGCAGGACTTGGGGAGGTCTTTGATACGATATAACACAGCATTGATATGAGATAATGAACAGGAGAAAGCACTATGGCAAAGGTTATTATATTATGTGGTAAAATAGCAAGTGGAAAATCATTTTACGCAAACGAAATACAAAAGAAAACCAATGCGACGATATTATCAGTGGATGATTTGATGTTAAAACTATCAGATTCCTGCTTAGGCTCTCATCATGATGATATGGCTTTACGATGTGAGCACTATTTTTACAGTTTAGCAGAGCAGATAATAGGTAACGATGGTGAAGTTATTATTGATTTCGGGTACTGGTTAAGAAAAGAGAGAGAAGAAGCAAAACAGTACTTTAATAAAAGAGGGATAACAGTAGAGTTGCATTATGTAAATATTCCCGAAGATAAACGTCTCGAGCAGCTAGAGTTAAGAAATACCACGCTAATCAAGGACAAGGACAATCAGAGTGAAGAACCGTGGGGTGAGCGAGTCTATATAATTGGAGAGGAGCTTAGAAAACGATTGGATTTAAAGTTTGAGGAACCGATGGAGGACGAGGTGGACAAGTTAATATCTGGTATGTAGTTTTATAAAAATGTTGATGGATATTAGACTTGTTTTATGTGTGATAGACAGGCTATAAGCCTAAAATAAAAAAGAGTCTTGCAGGAGGATCTTTAAATGAGGTTAACGATACCAAAGAATAGAATTGTGCCGTTGATTTTATTTGCAGTGGGAGGCACGTTAATTGCATTGATATTTGGCATGTATTTTATGAACAGTAAGATTCAGGAGAACTACAATACAACAGTCGCAACTTATGATTTAGAGGCAGAGAAGTCAGCTATTATGACTCGACAGAAATTAGAAGATACCTGCCAATCTTTACAGGTTTTCGCAAAGCTGATTGGAGAAACAGAAGAACTAAGCAGTGAACAAATAAAGAAGGCTCTTTCTCTTTTGGAACAGGCTGCAGATCATCGTGATATTGCAATTGTCGATACAACAGGAAAAGGCTATAACATTAGTGGAGATAATGTAGACTATACTGATGAAAATTATTTTCTAGAGGCAACAAGTGGAAAGACCACTATAACTGGTATCAGCCAGGAAGACAGTCAGGAATTTCCTGGAATGATTTTTACTGTTCCTATCATGAAGGATGCAAACTGTCTTGGAGTACTGCTTGCAATACAGGACATGAGGTTTACAGCTCCTACTAATCTAGGCGATAATGATAATATGGATAAGATATATAGTGAAGATGAAGCTATTTATATCTTAAATGATAAAAAGGAAGTTATATCTTATTTCAATGTAAACCAGGTCGAACAATTTGATTATGGGCAAGTTATTGCTAGTGGTCTTTTGCATGACAAATTTAAAGTACTTGATTTCAAAAAGGAAATCAAAAAGAATTTGGCTGCAGGAAAGGTTAATGATGAGATACTAGTCTGGTATCAGAAACCTCTTGGGATCAATGACTGGTCCTTGCTAGTCGGAAGAACGAGTATCCTTGACCCGATAACAAAGAATTTTATAGTAATCGGAAATGTTTCGTGGATTGCTTTATTAGTTAGTATAACACTTATATTTTTGACACTGACCTTTTATCAGAGGAGGTCCAACCAGAAGCTTATTCAGATGCTTTATCTAGATCCTGTTACAGGGGGAAGCAACTGGTATAAATTTAGGCATGATACTAAGAAGATTTTAAACAGTCGGATGTTTTTAAAGAAACATTACGCACTTGTTAACTTCGACATCAACCGGTTTAAAGTCATCAACGATTCCTTTGGGCATCAAAAAGGAGATGAAGTATTAAGGGATATTTATAACTTAGTGAATAAATGGGCTAAACCCGGAGAGCCAGTTACAAGATATTCAGCGGATCAATTCTACATATTGATGTCCTATCAGGAGGAAAGTGATATAACTGAGCGAATAACTGAGTTAAATAATCGACTTCATCAGCTAAAATTTACAAAAACGGTAAAGTTTTATTTTGGAGTGTACTACATAAAGGATCGTAAGAATTCTATCGACAGAATGGGCGAATTCGCTGGGATAGCAAAACTCAAGATTAAGGGAAGTAATGATGAAATTGTTTCGTGTTTTGATAATACCTCGAAGCAGATACTCCTTGAAGAGGAAAAAATCGAGAAATCTATGTATGCTGCGTTAAAGAATAATGAATTTCTCGTTTACCTTCAACCAAAATACACTACCGTGAAGGAAGAATTATCTGGTGCAGAAGCATTGGTACGATGGAATAAGGGAAAAAATGAACTCATATCTCCTGGTCAGTTTATCCCCCTATTTGAGAAAAATGGGTTTATTGTCGAATTAGATATGTATATGCTGAGAAATGTATGCCGTATCCAAAGAAGTTGGATGGATAAAGGGTTTCAACCTATGACGATTTCTGTTAATATATCAAGAGTACATTTTGCTAATCCACATTTATCCGAAATTATAAGAGACACGGTGGATGAATACGGAATTCCTCATGAAATGATTGAGTTAGAACTCTCGGAAAATGCTTTCTTACAAAACAAACAAAGGCTAATTACCACAGTTATTCATCTTAGGAAATATGGTTTTCTTGTATCTATGGATGATTTTGGAGCAGGATACTCATCGCTGAACTCTCTTAAGGATATTCCACTTGACGTGGTGAAATTGGACGGTGAGCTATTTCGCATTACTGAAGAGGCCGAGAGAGGGTTAACAGTAATACGAAGTGCCATATTGATGGCAAAGGATCTGAATATGAAAGTTGTAGCAGAATGTATTGAGACCAAGGAGCAGGTGGATTTCTTATGCACGATTGGATGTGACATTATTCAAGGTTATTATTATGCCAAACCAATGCCAGTGGAGCAATTTGAAGTAAGGTATCTTAGCCCGGTTATATAGCCAGTCATATAGCATTGTAGTATTAGTTGATTTAATGAACAAATTACAAACTAAAAATATGTAAATGTGTGTGAATATTGACGGTTGCTTTGAAACCTATTTTATTGTATATTAAGTAGTATATGGGATTCAATAGTATAGGAACTACAAGAAATTGAAGTACATAATAAATATTTATTTATCTATAAGGAGGAACTATATAATGAGCAATATCGATACAATGTCAGTAAATGCAATCAGAGTATTATCAGCAGACGGAGTTCAAAAGGCCAACTCAGGTCATCCGGGTCTTCCACTTGGATCAGCTGCTATGGCTTACGAATTATGGGCTAAACACATGAAACACAACCCAGCAAATGCGAAGTGGCCGAATAGGGATAGATTTGTTTTATCTGGCGGACATGGATCTATGCTGTTATATTCTTTACTACACTTATTTGGATATGGACTTACTTCAGAGGATTTATCACAGTTTCGTCAAGATGGTTCCCTAACACCTGGGCATCCAGAGTATGGCCACACAATTGGTGTTGAAGCTACGACCGGTCCTTTAGGAGCAGGTATGGCTATGTCAGTAGGTATGGCTATGGCGGAGGCTCATCTTGCAGCTAAGTTTAATAAAGCGGGTTATCCTATTGTAGACCACTATACCTTTGTACTTGGTGGAGACGGCTGTATGATGGAGGGTATTACTTCAGAAGCAATGTCCCTAGCAGCTACACTTGCATTAGGAAAATTGATTATATTATATGATTCTAATAAGATTTCAATAGAGGGCAGTACAGACATCGCATTTACCGAAGACGTTATGAAGCGTTTTGAAGCTTATGGTTTTCAGACACTGGAGGTGCTTGACGGTAATAACCTAGAGGAGATTGGAGTAGCAATTGAGGCTGCAAAAGCTGACTTGACTAGACCTTCCTTTATTAAAGTTAATACCAAGATTGGATTCGGAAGCCCGAAAGAAGGCATGGCAAGTGCTCATGGTGAGCCTCTCGGAGTTGATAATATCAAAGCTTTAAGAGAAAAACTGGGCTGGTCTAGTGAAACTGCTTTTGAAGTTCCAGAAGAAATCTACGAAAACTACAAAGCTATAGCTAAGAAGAATGCTGCTGTCGAAGCAGATTGGAATAAACTTTTTGCAAGCTATAGTAACGAATTTCCGGAGATGAAGACATTATGGGAGCAATACCATGATGATAATGCAGCGAAGGAGCTTTTAAGTAATGATGAGTTCTGGGCATATGCAGATAAGCCTGAAGCAACTAGAAATCTTTCCGGTCAAATTATTAATCGTATTAAAAATTATCTTCCTAACTTCATTGGAGGATCAGCCGATTTGTCTCCTTCTACTAAGACCTATATGAGTGATATGGGTGACTTCTCTAAGGAAGACTACTCAGGAAGAAACCTTCACTTTGGTGTAAGGGAGCTAGCGATGGCAGGTATAGGAAATGGCCTTGCACTTCATGGAGGATTAAGAGCTTATGTATCTACCTTCTTTGTATTCAGTGATTATGTAAAACCGATGGCAAGATTAGCATCACTTATGGGTCTTCCTGTAACCTATGTACTAACCCATGACAGCATTGGTGTTGGCGAGGATGGACCGACTCACGAGCCGATTGAACAACTGGCTATGCTTCGTGCTATGCCAAACTTTACTGTATTCAGACCAGCAGATGCTACTGAGTGTATTGCAGCCTGGTACTATGCAATCACTTCTACCAAGACACCAACTGCTCTAGTACTGACCCGCCAGAACCTTCCTCAGCTTGCCGGTTCCTCTAAGGAAGCTTTAAAGGGAGGCTATATCGTTTCCGATTCCAAGAAAGCTGTTCCGGATGCAATTATCATGGCAAGTGGTTCCGAGGTAGAGCTTGGATTAAATGCACAAACGGAATTGCTTAAAGAAGGTATTGATGTACGTGTTGTCAGTATGCCTTCGATGGACTTATATGAGGCACAATCCAATGAATATAAAGAAAGCATTATGCCTAAGAAAGTTAGAGCAAGAGTTGCAGTTGAAGCTTTAATTGGATTTGGCTGGGGCCAATATGTTGGACTTGACGGAACTACAGTAACGATGAACAGCTTCGGTGCTTCTGCTCCTGCAGGTATCTTATTTAAGAAATTTGGTTTCACCACTGAAAACGTAGTAAAGGCTGTAAAGAGTGTACTATAATAAATTACTAGGTCTGAGAAGACTCCAACTAATATAAATACTGAATTATAATTAAGTATAAAAGCGAGGCCAGACTCCAAGAAAGACGGAGTTTGGCCTCGTTTCTATACCTTTTTAATACAATTTTAATATACATGTATTGAAAAAAACTACACTAACCGATACAATGAAAGGAGATTAGAGGTAATAGGGTGAGGAGGGATTCAAAAGTGTCAAGGATATTGATTGTAGAGGACGAGTCAAAGATAGCTAGATTTCTGGAATTAGAGTTAAAACATGAGGGTTATGAGGTATTAATCGCGGGTGATGGGCGAACAGGACTTGAGAAAGCTATAAATGAAAAGGTAGACCTGATTATTCTGGATTTGATGCTTCCGGGACTCAGTGGAATAGAAGTATGTCGGAGAGTACGTCTGGAATCCCAGGTTCCAATTATAATGCTTACTGCTAAGGATGATGTTACTGATAAGGTAACCGGCCTAGATACTGGTGCGGATGACTATATGACAAAACCCTTTGCTATAGAAGAACTGCTGGCTAGAATTAGAGTTGCGCTAAATAGAAAGAAGGGTCTTAAGGAACATAAGGCAGAAACCCTACAGATTGGTGAGGTAAAGCTTAATTTGACCAGTCACAGTGCATTTTATGGTGAAGACGAATTAATGCTTACCAAGAAGGAATATGAACTTTTAGAGTATATGATACGAAATAAAAATATGGTTTTAACCAGAGAGCAGCTGCTGAACCACGTTTGGGATTATGAATATTTTGGAGATACAAATGTAGTAGATGTATACATCCGATACCTAAGGCAGAAAATTGATGAGAAATATGGGATACGCTTAATATCTACAGTGCGTGGAGTAGGCTACATTATAAAAGAGTAATTATAGAAAACTACACAGAATTGTGTGAAGCGTGTAGTGGTTTTGAGTGTTTTAGAGCATAATGGTTATGTGCCAGACATCGTAAGATGCCTTTGTAATTGTGAAGAAATTAAACAGTTATAAGTAAGTATTATGACAGAAGGGAGGAAGCGTATTAATTATATACGCTGACAGAATGCATGAAGGATAAAGCAGTAGGATTAATCCGAGGAGTCCTAAGAAAGATTATCCTCCCGTTCAGGAAGAGAAGAGAGACTTTCCTAAGCAGTTTCCGCTTTTCAATGGCTTTTCGTATCTCTATGGCTTACTTAAAACTATTATTAACCCATGGAATATTATTTATGGCAGGCTTTTTCTTGCTCTACATGTCTTCAGAAAAGATAAATTTCGATCGCATGGCAAAGGATATCGTGACGTCAATTAAGGAAGAAGGCGGAACTGAATGTGTGAATCCTTATTATATGCAAGGGCTCTCTATGAGAATTGAAATAGAGGAGAACAACATCGAAATATATGATGACAATGAAGAACTTCCTTCCACGAATAAAACTTTTTTTCATAGTATTCATTTTAATAGGAAGAGCAAAACAAAGATACTTATAGTAAATAACAATATGAGCTTTGAGATTAATGGGAAAGACTATCAAGCATTCTTCCAATATGACATGTCAAGAAGTTATCAGAACTTCCTAGCTCTTTTATGGAAAATGACCCTACTATATCTTATAATGGTTGCATTGATTATTAGAAAAGGAATACGCAGTGACGTTAAACTTTTTGAGCCTGTCCGCATTATGTCAGCTACAGCAAATCGGCTGACAGCAAATAATCTTCATAGTGAGCGACTTAATATTGAGGGAACCAAAAATGAATTGAAGGATCTAGCAAATGTAATTAATGCGATGCTTGACCGGATTGAGACCTCTTACGAAAGCCAGAAGCAGTTTGTCTCAGATGCCTCGCATGAATTAAGGACTCCGATTTCTGTAATTCAAGGTTATTCCAATCTTTTAAACAGATGGGGCTCTACTAATGAAGAGGTACTACAGGAATCTATTGAGGCTATCCGGAATGAATCTCGGTCGATGCAGGATTTGGTAGAGAAGCTCTTGTTCCTATCCAGACATGATAAGAAGACCTTAAAGCTTAATAAGAAGAAATTTAGTATGAAGCCGCTTGTAGAGGATATGGTGAAGGAAACGAGGCTACTCGCGGTTAACCGAGCCATTAATAATCCCATTCTCGAGGATGTCATTGTATATGGGGACAAACAGTCCTTGAAACAGGCGATACGTATTTTTATTGATAATGCAGTAAAATATACGAATGATGGAGATGAGATAACCATAATGTGCCAGGAGGTCCATGGAGATTGTGTCATAACGATACAGGATACTGGTATCGGCATGACGAGAAAAGATGTAGACAATATCTTTAATCGTTTTTACCGATCTGACTATGTAAGAAATCAGAACATCAGTGGACATGGTCTGGGACTATCACTTGCCAAGCTAATTATACTTGCACATACAGGAAAGATTAAGGTTCGCTCCCAGTTTAAGAAAGGGACAAGCTTTATTATTACGATACCTAAAAGAAGATTTTAGTAACAGCCTAAAGAAATAGCGCCTTGCCAGTAGACAGGGCGCTATCACTATTGTTCGGTGTTATACGAGCTTAAACTGTGCCATATATAAATCATAGTACATACCCTTCTTAGCTAGTAGCTCATCTGAGGTACCTTCCTCCAGGATTTTACCGTCATCAATAACAAAGATACGGTCTGCTTTACGTATAGTAGATAACCGGTGTGCAATTACAAAGGAGGTTCTACCCTTGAGAAGTGCTTCAATTCCCTGCTGCACCAATAGCTCAGTATGGGTATCGATACTGGAGGTCGCTTCATCCAAAATTAAGATCTTAGGCATGGATACCATTGTTCTTGCAAAAGCAAGAAGCTGGCGTTGTCCAATGGAAAGACCGGCCCCCCTCTCCTTAAGTTCAGTGTCATATCCTTTTTCCAACTTCATGATAAAATCATGGGCATTGACAGCTGTTGCTGCTGAGATAATCTCCTCATCAGTCGCATCTAATTTACCGTAACGTATATTATCACTTATAGTGCCAGAGAACAGGAAGTTATCCTGCGTCATGATGCCTAATTGGTTTCTGAGGCTTTCAATAGATATATCCTTTACGTTATAGCCATCAATGTAGATGTTTCCTTCCTGTACATCATAAAAACGACTGATTAGATTTACAATGGTAGTCTTACCTGCACCGGTCGGACCGACTAAGGCGATAGTTTCACCAGGTTTAATCTGAAAGCTAACATTATTCAGCACCTGAGTGTCTTCATCGTAGGAAAAGGATACATTGTCAAAGGTTACCGAGCCTTCAATTTCGGGTAGCTCTGTAACATTATCATAGTCAGCAATCTCAGGCTTCGTATCCATGATATCAAAAATACGCTCTGCACCGGTAACATTCGTTACCAGCTGATTGTATAAGTTACTTAAATTCATGATGGGGTTCCAGAACATGCCGAGATATATACCAAAGGCAATCATGGTACCGACACTGTCAGCTCCCAAATCTAGAACCTTAATCGCTACATAATACATTGCAATAGTACCCAAACCCCAACTGATGTCAACGACTGAAAAAAAGGCATCATTTAAAATAATCGCTTTGATAAAGGAATCCCTGTGTTCTTTTTGAAGCTGGTCAAAGGTCTCTTCGGTCTCGTCCTCGGCAGTATAGCTTTGGATAATACGCATACCAGAGAGGTCCTCATGAATAAATGCATTCAGGTTAGAGCCTTTCTTGCGGTGAATACGCCACTTTAGATGTGAGCGGGTCTGGATATACCAAAGCCCAAAGAGCATCAGAGGTAGGCTGATTAAGGAGGCCAGCGCGAGCCTCCAATTCTTGATCAACATGATAACCACGACAGCGCAGATGGTGATAAAATCCGGAATAAGGGTGGTTACACTGTTGGAAAGTACATCCTTTAAGGAGTTAACATCGCCGATAATTCTTGCTAGGATTTTACCTGTTGGGCGACTGTCAAAGAAGCTGAAGCTCAGCTTCTGAATATGGGTATATAATTCCTGCCGTATAGTTAGCAGTACGCTGTTTGATATCCTTGCCATTAGATACATCCTAAGTTTGATTAATACTATAAAAAAGAGGTTTATGATAATGGCAAAGACGCCAAGCTTAATTAAGCCATCCATATCTTTGTTTGCGATATTAACATCTACGGCTTGTTCAATAATTAATGGATTTAAAATTGAGATTGCTACCGTAGCTAACATGATAAGCAGTACGAAAAAGATTGTAAGCTTATAGGTTAACAGATATTTAAACAATCGGACTAAAGTATTCTTTTTATTGACAGTGCGCATGAATTCATCATCTTTAACTGCATTTACTGACATGCGGACACCTCCTTATTCGAAAGGCTTTTTACGAGGGGGGCTTCCTGTTCGGAAAGACAATCCCCGTATTGAGCCATATATGTTTTGTAGTAGTACCCCTTTGCTTGCAATAGCGTGTCATGGGTACCCCGCTCCGTTATCTTACCCTCATCCAGGATTATGATTTCATCCGCATTCTTGACCGCAGAAATCCGATGAGCAATGATTATCTTGGTGGATTCAACCTCAGAAAGAGCTTTTTGTATCATATGCTCTGTCTCCATATCAAGAGCAGAGGTGGAATCATCCAAAATAAGAATAGGAGATTTCTTCGCCAGGGCACGGGCTATGCTGATTCGCTGCTTCTGTCCACCGGACAGACCGACACCCCTTTCACCGATAATGGTATCATACTGCTCATCCATCCGTTCTATGAAATCCCTTGCCTGGGCTTCCTCTACGGCTTCCACTACCTGTTCCTGCATTACCTTATACTTCTTGCCCATCTTGACATTCGCATTAATTGTATCTGAGAACAGGAAGACATCCTGCATAACCAGCGAAATGCTTTTTCTTAACTGCTTCAAGGGAAGATGTTTGACATTTACTCCATCCAGCTTAATCTCACCCTCAGTTACATCGTAAAAGCGTTGCAGAAGGTTTATAATTGAGCTTTTTCCAGTCCCGGTGGCACCCATAATTCCGATTGTTTTACCTGCGGCAAGTTTAAAACTAATATCGGAAAGTATAACTTTATCGCCAAGGCTGAAGGAAACCTTATCAAATTGTACATTACCCTGAACTTCTTCTAGAACTACCGGCGCTTCAATATCAGTAATGACCGGCTTCTCAGCAAATATTTTCTGGATTCTCTTATAAGAGGCAACTGCGGAGGCCATATCATTGGACAGCCATCCGAGCATTTCCATTGGCCAAATGATGTTCATGGAATATGCAGTAAAAGCACCCAAGGTACCAAGTGAGATATTCCCGTGGATTACCTGATATCCGCCAAGCATTACAACCGATAAAGGAAGTAGCTTAGTTACCAGCTGAAAATAAGGATACAGCTTAATAAATACTTTAGACTGCTTCATGTTAAGGTCATAATACTGCTTATTGTGCGATAAGAATTTGCTGATTTCATGTTTTTCTCTGGCAAATGCTTTAACGGTACGTACTCCAGCTAAATTTTCCTGTGCAACCGTATTCAGCTTGGCATTCTCTTCACTTATCTGTTCATAGATGCTTCCCAGCCGATACTCCATGTATATGGCCAGTCCGGCTACCAATGGCAGAACTATGGTCGGTAGGATGGACAGGCTCGGACTTAAATTGTACATACAGAAAAGTGCAATTATAGTATGGATTATAACTTGCAGGACCAGCATGCTGACATAACCAAAGGCTGCCCAAAGCTTATCGACATCATCTTTTACCCGAGACATCAGTTCCCCAGTGTTATTGGCATCAAAAAAGTTCAGTGACAGGCCTTGTATATGTGAAAACAACTGCTTTCTGATACCTACTGCAATCTTCGAACTTAACATATCAAATACAAGCTCTTTAGAATATTGTAAAACACATCTTCCAAGACCAATAATTAATACCAGTAATAACAGACTTGGTAAAAGTGATTTGTCCCCCTCCACAATTACGTTATCTATAATTCGCTTGGTTACCTGCGGTGATAGCATATCCAAAGACACGGATATCACAATACAAATCACGCAAAATAAATAAGCGTACCAATATTTCTTTAAATAATAAGATATTTTCATAACTCCTCCCTTTCAAGCATTCCCATGATGCTTAGACAAACCATAAAAGTAAATAAAAAAATAGACCGTGGTAAGATATACCGCGGCATAAGGCATAAAAATTATAATTGCAGTCAAAATCCTTCTCAATAAGCAGCAGGGTAGGAAGAACGCATGAATACAAAGTTAATTTTTCCAGTTCCACGAGGTAATCTCACATAAAGTATGTTTTATTGAATTAATTATATATACGTTACTTAACTTCATAAGTTTTACCTCACTTTCTGTAATAGTCTTCCAACATAATATCAGTTTGATTTTGTATTGTCAACCATTTTTTTAAACAATCTAATAAATTGTGAAAAATTAATTTTTCATTAAGAATTTAAATCTTAAAGGATTGTTCACAATAATATGCTATAATAACAACAATGAACAAAATATGAACAGAAATTTAATGATTTTTAGACATACTATACATGAAGAAGGTTGTGATGGAATGGATCTGCCTATGTTTTATGATGAAGCAGAGGAATGGAGCAATGCGATACTGCTATATGATGCTGCATTAAAAGAGATAAACACTAAGCTGGAGATTCTAAATAATGAATTTAAACTGGCTCATCAGTATAATCCAATTGAGCATATTACTTCTAGGATAAAGTCTCCGCAGAGCATAGCGAAGAAATTAAGACATAATGATAAGGAGCTTACGGTTGATAATATCGTCAAATATGTGAATGATGTTGCCGGTATTCGTATTATCTGTTCCTTCACCTCCGATATCTACAGAATAGCGGATTTGGTTGCGAATCAGAATGATATTAAGGTATTAAAAATTAAAGACTACATCATGCAGCCGAAGGAGAATGGATATACCAGTTACCATATGATTGTATCTATTCCGATATACTTATCAGATAAGACCGTTAGTACTAAGGTTGAGATCCAGATCAGAACAATTGCAATGGATTTCTGGGCAAGTCTAGAACACAAGATTTATTATAAATTTGAAGGAAAAGCACCAGAGAATATACAAAAAGAGTTAAAGGAGTGTTCTGAAATCGTATCCTACCTGGATCAAAAGATGCTCTTTTTAAATGAGGAAATTAAAAGCTGTACTAAAGAGAAACTGGAGATTTATGATCGCGAGCATGTTGATCATTACAAATCAGTTGTAGCCGAATCCTTTGGAACCATAATTGAGGAGGATACGGATCAAAATGGTAAGGAAACTGCAGATAAGAATCCGGAGGGCAAGAAGAAACCCGGACGAAAGAGGATATTGTTTGGGTTAGGAACCTAATAAGGCAGAGGAGAGATACTTATGAGTCTATTTCCATTTGTGACACCTAGCAATAAAAAAGAGACTGGGGCCAAGAAGAGGAACACTGAGATCCAATCGACACTAAGATATGAACAAAAACTTGCTGAGTATAGTGAAGCTTTGGATCAATATAGGAAATGTATTCAGGAGTACTCGATTAGACTGGAGAACTTTCAAAAGAAGCCGGCAGAGAGCAAGTATTTTGTATCTCAGGCAGAACCGGAGCTGGCCTTTATTAAAAAGCAGGGTGATAGTATGTTGGAGCTTTTAGCGGAAATGAGGGCTGAGAGCGATAGCAAGGCTAGTGAGCAGGCTAATAAGCTGGTACTGAGTAATAAATTTATTGAGCAA
>DATESP010000090.1:0-5261 GCA_035270645.1 Mobilitalea sp.
TAGAAGAGCTTTGAATATTAGGTTCGATATATTTCGTTGTATATAACTTTGTTCCCTGATAAAGATATGCATCAACAATTGCACTTGCCATTCGCAGTATTTCCTCCTCTGAAAGCCATAAGAAGCAGCTATCAATTTCGGGAGACATATACTTCATCATTTTCTTTGATAGAACAATATAGTCCTCTCCATTCGGAAACATAATTCTTATATCTATATAATCATTATTAATTAGGTTGGAGTTGATTAATATAACATTATACTCAACCTCACGCATTTCAGAATCTATCATGTTTTGGGTCAGCATGTTCTTTTGTATCTGTGTTCCGGCTGGAATATCCAGTAGAACTGCCTTTCCGATTTCTTCCTCCCCTGCATAAGTTTCCTCAGGTTGTGATCCATATACAATCATTTTTTTTACATTCTCTATTGATAATATTTCGCCTATCTTAATATCGGAAAGGGCAGTATATACACTGCGCTGATTTTTAGTCCTTTCAAGATTCGCCTCCTCCAATTTGTGCTCGTACTCCTGTCTAATCTGGTCAGTCAGAATTAATGATGTAAATATTGCTGCTCCTCCGATAACGATTACACAGATTAAAGCAACCGTTATATATTGCCTGGTAGATCTTCTAATTCTTCTCCTTACCTTCATAAAACACCTCGTATATAATATTTAATGACTAAAAAAGACAATGTAACAACACTACTAAGGGCTATAGTGTATATTAATATTATTCTGTACTTTGATCTATACTGAATCCCTATGTTACTTTTTTTACGCCTTCGTAACCTATGGGCTACTCTCCAATCAATGACAGATGAAAGGATATAGAATAGTATAATTCCACTGATAACCACTAGAAGAATTCGAATTAATGTCACCTGCCACAATTTCTGCTCTCCCCTCTTATTAGTTTCCCTGTAAGCTCTGACCTTTTTATTATAGTACTAGTCGCTTTTTTGATTGCCTGAATAAAATGGTAATTAGGATTATCTCTTGTGCACATATAGTTACCCGTAATGAATTCTACAGCCCTTCCACTGGAGCAAGCTGCTTTAAATGATTCGTTACATGGAATTGCAGTGATTATCTCAGGTGGTATACTATATTGCCTTGAGATTCCCTTTAAGCTTAATATGGTTTGATTGGAATAATTCCCGATTATAAATATCGCCTTGGATATTAGAGAAGAATAGCTTTGAAAGAAGTCTTCAAGAAAGTTTTTATTTTGACACAAATTAACAACAATTAAATCTGCTGCTTCCAGTATATTTTTTGTATTGAGATTGAGCGGAGCAGTATCAATACAGCAAATATCAACTGCATCCTCCAGTAATTCTAGTAAGGGAACTGCGTTATGATTAAGCTCGTAATCGAATAGTTCAGTAGTAATAAAGCCACTTTGTGGAATATAGTAGAGATGGTTTTGTATGACTTCCCTAAGATAGGTATTGAGTATTCCAGGACTATTTTCTCCCCTGTATATCCTCCTAAGAAGTCCCTCCATCCCTCCTCCATCATAATAGTTTGTACCGGCTTCTCTGAGTACTGACGCACGGTTAGTGCCTAGATATGCCCAGCCTAGATTGTCCTTGTTTAGTTGGTTTTCCATCACTGTCATGGTATAAGGATATCGAAATACTAATGCAATACTAATAGCCGTTAAATTAACAGAGACATTAGATTGCTCATAGGTATTGCTCCAAAATGCTATCTTCACATAGATTACCCCCTTGTTTGAGAATTACAGATTTGAATGAATAAAAGCAGGCCCGCTTCTTCAAGATTAGATAGAAATGTAATATCAATATGAAATATCATGATACTAATATCATAAGTCCTGATACATAATTTGTAAATACATATTTGGGGTTAAAAATAACTAGACTTTTTGGTATTTTTTGTATAAATTGAATAAGATAGGTCGTTTGAACCATATTTATCACTAAACTGCTCCATATATTATATGGAAATACGTCGAATTATATTCAAGTTAAAATCGTTTACACTTCACACTGCAAACAAATACTCTTCATTAATACAACTAGATTGATTCAGGGCTATAGTGACTAATTCAATTCATTTGTCAATTTTTATAGCCTCGGTTCAACTCTCGCCCCTACAATCTTCGAAACTGTAAGTGCACTTTTAATTAACTGCCTGTCATTATTAGCTGTCATATATATTCCAAAAGGCATGCCATCCTTGTACAGTCCACAGGGTATCGTAATCACAGGCATAGAAGTATACTGCAGAATATTGTTGAAGCTTTGCATTATGCACATATCCATTCCCTGTAATTGCTCGCGGATACTCCTCGTGCATTCCTCTCTGTCCCTAAGTGCCTCATGGTAAATTACTTCATCGCAATTACCTGAGGTGTTCTCCTCAGCGTCTAATAGGTAGGTCTGACCGTATCTTAATGCATCCTTCGGATGCTGTTTGTTATATTCTATTATATCCTTTAAGGTCTTTATATGATAATCCTTAGGAAGGCTTTTCAGATATTGGTTCATCGCATATTTAAATTCATATTTCATAAGATTCTTTATGTGTATAGTCTTAGGTATAGTAACCCTCTTAATAGTCGCACCCGCCATCTCCAAGCTTCTAACTACTTCCTCCATCCTTACTATGGTTTCCTCTGGCATAGCATCGGGATTCCACTCGTTATACCCTATGATTTTCCCCTTAAGATCTGCACTATCCTCACGAATCATCGGTGTATCCGTCAGTCCGGCATACATAATGGCAGCATCCTCTACCGTCCTAGTAAAAGATCCTGCAGTATCTAAGGAGAAGCTGATGGGTATGATTCCCCGCTGACTTATTACTCCGGTTGTTGGTCTAAGACCCACGATACCATTAATTAGAGCTGGTGCTATGATGGAATTACTGGTATCAGTACCAATAGAGGTCGCACATAGATTAGCTGCCACTGCTACGGCAGAGCCTGTACTAGAACCAGAAGGATCCTTTTCCCTGTCATAAGGGTTTAAGACCTGTCCTCCCCGGCAGCTGTATCCAGCTGGCATATTCATCGTCATATAGTTAGCTAGCTCTGTCATATTGGTCTTACCAAGAATAACTGCACCATTCTTTCTTAAGGTTTTAACAATATCTGCATCATAGGAAACATAAGAATCTGACAAGGCTAGTGACCCTGCAGAGGTATGCATGAGATCTGCTGTAGCTATATTATCCTTAATTAGTATAGGAATTCCGTATAAGGGTTTGCCCTCATAATTTCCTTGTATATCCAAATCCACAGCAATCCTTAAGGCCTCGGGATTGATTTCTAAGACACTATTCAAACCATTCTCACCTTTATCTAAAGTATATATCCGATCGATATACTCCTGAACCAGTTCCTTTACAGTAATGGTTTTAGTGCTTAACATCTTCTGAATCTCTGATATGGTAATCTCCCTAATATTTATCATTGTATACCTCCACCTAAAATTTATATCCTGTAAATATTTACGTAATTAGTCAGAACCCCCGATAATGACCAGTGGATTCAAGTGAGTCAGCGTAAAATAAATGTATTTTGAAGAGCAAATGTAACTGCAAATGTACTGAACATTAACTATGTTATAATATATTATTGTCTCACAGTGGTATTTGTTAATCAATAGCATAATTGTTTATGATAAATATATTCTTCAACAATAGTGGCAAACTAAGCTTTCAGAGTCCATATATTATATATCTAGAGCTACTCTATATAGCGTAATTAGAGTTACCTAATATTACAACCACTTGACTTATTATTTTTTAAGGTATAGGATAGTATAATTGTAAAGCCTTATACAAATAAAAATAGTGTGTGAAAGGATGAAGAAGAATATGCAATTACTTATACTTATATTGAAAAAAAGTGAGTTAATGGAGAATATTCTGCAGGAGCTTGCTAAAGCTGACGTCAAGGGTGGTACCGTTATCGAAGGAACCGGCATGGCGAATGCATTGGTCAATATGGAGGATCTACCAATGTTTGGGATGCTTCGACATATGATCTCAGACCAAGAGAAAGAAGTTTGTAAAGTTATGATGTTTGTATTACAAAAAGAACAGGAAATAACAGCAAGGAAAATCATCAAAGACATAGTGGGAAATATATATGAACCTAATACCGGAATCATGTTTTCTCTTCCCATTAATAATGTGGAAGGGTTCGGTGAATAGAATTGGAAATAAATATATACTTAAGTCTCGCCATTGCCATGTCTCTGGCTCTTTTGTCAAGCAAATTAATGAAAGTTATTCACCTTCCAAATGTAACCGGGTACTTAATAATCGGCTTAATCGCAGGACCATATTGTTTGAACCTGCTTTCCATAGAAGTAATTGAAAAGTTTTCTGTTATACCAGAGGTTGCATTGGGGCTGATTGCATTTTCAATAGGTGCAGAATTCAAGCTTACATATTTAAAAAAAGTAGGCAAGTCACCAGTGATAATAGCTTTTACAGAGGCGCTTGGTGCCGTATTAATAGTGGATTTTGTATTGATTATTACAGGAAATGATGTAGCCTTTTCTTTGGTTTTAGGTGCCATAGCAGCTGCAACTGCACCAGCGGCAACCCTGATGGTAGTTCGTCAGTATAAAGCAAAGGGACCAGTAACCAATACCTTACTTCCTGTTGTTGCTATAGATGATGCCGTGGCCCTTATGGCCTTTGGTCTATCAGTTGCACTAGCTAAAGCAATTCATTCACATGGGTCGGTTCCCCTAGCCTCTACATTACTAGATCCTGTAGTCGAAATAGTTGGAGCTTTGCTGTTTGGCGCGGTAATGGGTTTTGTATTAAATATGTTAGTAAAGTGGTTTACAGGAAGAGGTAATAGATTATCTGTTTCTTTTGCAATGGTCTTATTTTGCATCGGAATATCAGATATATTGGGATTGTCCGGTTTATTAACCTGTATGGCTATGAGTGCCGTATTTGTCAACATCTCTCAGTTTGGAGACAAAGTATTTGAACAGATAGACAGAGTTACCCCACCCATCTTTATGCTCTTCTTCTTTATATCGGGGGCAGAGTTGGACTTGAGCATATTGCCAAGTGTTGGTGTAATAGGTACGCTATATGTAGTATTCCGGATAATTGGCAAAGTACTTGGAGCCTCATTTGGAGCAAGGGTAGCCCATGCAGGACCTGCAGTTACCAAATACCTAGGATTTACATTAATTCCTCAGGCCGGTGTTGCAATTGGTCTTTCGAGTATAGCTATGACAGTCGTGCCCGAGTA
>DATESP010000091.1:0-3807 GCA_035270645.1 Mobilitalea sp.
CTAATCATAGTTTCTAATTTCTTTACTATGATATAACATTATCATTTATTATTTTACATAGATACCATGTTTTTGTATGGTGAGTGTAAAATCTATGTAAAGTGGTACTGCTTCTATGCTGATATTATTAGTATTTAAGCACATTCTATACTATCTTGAATTTTGTTACACTTGCTCTTAAATCCTCTGCCAACTTAATTAAGCGGTCACTAACCTCTGCAACCACTTGTACCGATGCAGTTTGCTCTTCCATCGTAGATGCAGCCTGTTGTGAGTTTGAAGCATTTTGTTCTGCAATTGCTGATAGTGATTGCAGCATATTTTTGATTTCATTATTAGCCATCTCCATATCCTTTTCAGAGCTGTTTAACTCGTCAACTGCTTTTTCTGATTGCTTCATTGCCTCAGAAATATCATGATATTTTTGAATTGTATCTGACACACTGTTATGCTGTTCTTCAGATGTGGTTGATATTAATTTCATACTACTAACAGCTTTTGAAATTCTACTTGTTAACTCTGATATTATTGCATCGATATGTTGTGTTGAAATTGATGATTGATCAGCCAATCTCGTGATTTCACTCGCAACTACCGAAAACCCTGGTCACTCTACTGATGATGACATCAGATATTTCTATTTACCCTCCAAAGCTGCAATTACATAGCTTCTATCACTCATTAATCTCACGGTACCATCAGTATAGTAAGTATATCCGTTTGGTAAGACATAACCGATATCAATAAAATCTGTCTTTTCTAACTCTTCTTTTAATATATTTGTGTCTACCTCCCAGTAAATCTCCTTAATTTCCTTTTTCTTCGCTATCATATTAAGTGTTAATATACACGATTCCATTCTACTTTCTGTTAATTTAGCTCCTTCTGATGCTAAAAGCATTAATGAAGCTTCAGCTTCCTCTTTTAAGGAACGATATCCCGTCCGTAAGGATAGAAGCCCAATTATTAATGTAACAGATAGTATTAGTATTGAATAAGATGCAATTAGTTTTGTTTTAATACTTTTCATAGGTAATCTCCCCGTTTATTTGCTTAAGAATTTTGATATTTATTAAAATATGATGCCTTATAAATTAATAAATGGAGGAATTGTCCCGTCCATTGCACAGACAATTCCTCCCACCCTCAAACCTTCTCTTCTTCTCCCTATTGAACTAATTAACAGTGATTAATCCTACACTTTCAATTAATCCTTTGCCTTCCTCTGACTGCAAATATTCTAAAAATGTCTTTCCAATTTCGTTTTGCTCTGAAACTTCCCCAATAGTTGCCATTACAAACGGACGGCTTAAGAAGTAGTCACCAGCTACTATATTATCAGCGGTAGGCTCTACGCCTTCAAGTTTAACTCCAATTACGCTGTCATCCATTACATCCAGGGAAACATACCCTATTGCACCAGGTGTAGAAGCAACCTTTGCCATAACTCCACCTGTACTGTTTATCTCATTCGAATACTTACATAATTCTTCAATCTCAAGAATCTCTTCGAAAGCTCCTCTGGTACCTGAACCAGACTCTCTACCAACAACTACGATTGGTTGATCTACACCCCCGATTTCACTCCAGTTAAGAATTTCACCTTTAAAAATTTTGACTAATTGATCCTTTGTTAAATCTGCTACGGTATTTGCTGTATCGAGAATTACAGCAATTCCATCTATAGCAACGATATTCTCTACTGCTCCGGAGGATATTTCAGTATCCTTTAAATTTCTGGAGGCATTACCAATATCTGCGGTTCCTGCCAACAGAGCTTCAACGCCTGCACTTGACCCGATAAATTCTGGTGATACTAGAACTTCCGGATATTTTAACATGAATGCTTCTGACACTATATTGGCCAGTTTCTCCATTGATGTTGATCCGGCCATAGATAACGTTCCTTTTAGTTCCGGAACTTTTTCTTTCTCTACCGGTGCCTTAGTAGCCTCTGGTGCCTTAGTAGCTTCAGCTTTCTCAGCCTTATCAGATGCTTCAGTATTTGCAGGTTGCTTCGTATCCACTGTTTCATCGTTCTTTGATGTACAAGCACTTAATACTCCTGCCAATAAAACACAGGTAAATAATAAAACTGAAATCCCTCTTAGTTTCTTTTTCATAATAATCTCCCTTTTTTTCTTAGTTCCGTCGACTAAGAAATCTTTTTTATTTTTTCTCTCGGTTGCATTACTAATTTAACATGGATTTTATATCTCAGAAATCATGTTTTCATATAGAATAAGTTAAATCTATGTAAATATATAAAAGCTTCCTATACAAAAAAGGCCGAAGCCCTATACTGCCGTTAGTCTGTTTCATTCTATCCTGCAAATTTGAACTTCCTTTCATTTTTATCCCCCTCTTCATCACGATAACTATCTGTTCCCGAGTTACCTCGCCGTCGATATAATTCCTAAATCATTACTTTTTTGATGCTTTGTACTATCATCTCTAGGCTACAGTTTAATCATATCAATATAATGTAAAATCCATAATCATGTTAATATAAATTCTTTGTATTGTTTTGTTCCTCGCTGTATAAACAGAGAAAAGACCTATCAGAAAAGGTACGAAGTATTCGTAACCTTATCTGATAGGTCTTTTAATTCATCACTATAATATTATAACGTGCCTGGCGGGATTCGAACCCACGGCCTTCCGCTTAGGAGGCGGACGCTCTATCCTGCTGAGCTACAAGCACACACACGCAACGTATCTATTCTACTATTTCCTGCTGTTGAAGTCAATATCCCAAAAACGAATAATTTAAGCAACTTAGAAAAATAATTTAGAGTAACTTATTTGAAAGAGTACTTTCCATTATAATTCAACCGTAGCTTGAACAAAATCCATGCAAGTAACCTTAAGTATAGTTGAATTAATCCTTCAGCTGCTCTGAAAGTGCGATATAACCCTGCATCCATATGTTTCCCTTAAATCTCCGCCCGACGGAGGGCTCTCCCTGCAGATCCTCCTTATTAATACATAATCGGAAATTTAGGTCATTGCAGGAAAGCAACAGATCATAGATTTCTTCCTTAGTAAGGGTATTCTCTATTATATTACATTCCATTATGGTAGCTATAACACTATAATTATCTGATTCCGACCCAAAAGGAATAAAGCTGGTATCTACGATAGAATATATATCTTCCTTCTTCGATCTTCTCGATACCATCGCATAGGTATCTATGTCATCAATCGTCAAATTGTCTATCGCCTCTTGATTTCCCTTTTTAGCTTCAGCAATCAGGTTATTCCTGTATTTTGTCTCTGCGCTGATGTTTTTGACCTGTACTTCATCCTTTTCAATAGGAAGAAGTGTTCTTCCCTCCAGTGAAAGTGCCGATAGTATGATAGGGAAGTTTGTGCTCATTGGCATATTCTGATTCTTCTTCTCTAAATACTCAATAACGTTCTGTAAATAGAATATCAAAGATACTCCCAGTCGATAATCATCGCACATCCCAGTATAGGCTTCGGTATCCACTCTTTTATTGATACCGACTTCTTCCCTGGCACTCACACCCTGGCCAATCAAATAAGGGAAATAATGCTCTATATGAAATTTATCGTTCTTATCCCGTTCACCTCGAAGCGTTATTCCTATCCCATCTCCAAAGCTCAATGATATCTCGGAAAAATCTTGATTCTCTCCAAGTAGTACTGTTTTTATATCCTTTGACTGTTCCTTAACCATCTCAAATAGCTGATTTAATTCTGTTCTATTATTAATGTTACCGAAACCAATTGCTCTTAAGTAACTATGCATTTATTTCACCTACCAATCTAATTAACCTAATA
>DATESP010000092.1:0-10114 GCA_035270645.1 Mobilitalea sp.
CAGGCAATTACTACCCCGTCCACTCCACGGTATTTGCTATGTTCGTAATAAGACATGGACTTTTGTCTCATATTCTTATTAATAAAGGTAATATCATATCCGTTCTTCTCTGCTTCCACCTTAAAACTATCTAATACATTAGCGAAGTATTCATGTGTCAGTCCACTCTGTGCTTCATCTACAAATAATACTCCCAGGTTATAGGTTCGGTTTGTTTTCAGTGCTCTTGCCGAAGAATTAGGAAAGTAGCCCATCTCCTTAGCCATTTTCCTGATATTTTGCTTAGTAGTTTCAGCTATATCACTATGATTATTTAAAGCTTTGCTAACAGTAGCTACTGATACACCACATTTAAATGAAATATCTTTAATTGAAACCACAATATACTCCTTAGATAAAAATATTTAAAAAACTACTTAAACGTTTTCTAACAATTTATATACGGCAATACTTACAAATATAAGTATATTATATAGACTATTTTCACAATTAATACAATAATGCCTCGCAAATCTCACTAATTAGTTTAATCACTTTACCTTTAGTTGAGTTTTTTGGTTAATTTTCATATACTTGAACTATTTATATCTTAAACCATTTCTATAAAATATGCAAGATATAATTAAAAATTTTATCATTTCTAACTTAAACGTTTTCTGAATAGTTGTTTTATACTTATATTTTCCATTTTAAGTTACTGAAAAACACTCTTTGATAGATAAATATTACTTTTATTTGCTATACTCTTGTAACTTTAGTAATTTTGACTATAGCTTTTTTATAAAAAAGGGGTAAGATATTTCTGTTATAAGAAAGATATGTCCTTATAAAAAAGGAGTGATAAAATGGAGAGAACGATCGGGAGAATATTTGAAATTGACGAAAAAGCTAAACTGATTATTGACCGCGCGAATAAAGAAAAGATTAGACTGCACGATGAATTTGAAGTTGAGATTGCCAAGCTTGAAGAAGATATTAATAATGATAATTTCAATAAAATCCGTGAGTACCAGATTAATGCCGAGATAGAACTTGAAAATGAAAAGAAAACATTAATTCTGAAAAGCGAAAAGCAATTACATGATTTAGATGAACTGTATAAAAACAACCATAGTACTTTCGTTGATAAAGTATTTGAAGGTATTATAAGAGTGTGAAGAAGAACATCTTCGCAAACAAACTTATATGTGCAGAAAGCATGCACAGAAAGGAGGTAATTATGAATAGCATGCTCTCCTATAGTGGCATTAACACCAAAATCAAGGCCATGAGTGCCAATCTAATTAGAAGAGAAGATTTTCAGAGAATTTCATCCTTTGACACAACCGCAGATTTTTTTGCTTTCTTAAAAAACCATCCTGGTTATCGAGAAGTATTCATGAGGTATAATGAATATCAATTACATCGAGCTGATGCAGAAAAAGTTTTTATTAACAGCCTTTATCTTGATTATATTAAAATATACCGCTTTGCTAACCAGGAACAGCGTAAGGATTTAAAATTAGTATTTTTTCGTCATGAGGTGATGATACTAAAACATTGTATTCATCAGTTATATAATGAAAAGGACAGTTATGATCTTGGTATGTTTCAAGAATTTTTCAGTAAGCATTCCAAGCTTAATGTTAATGCCCTTGCATCCTCGCGTTCTATGGAGGAATTTATCATGCTTCTTATGGATACAGAATATTATCCCATGTTTATGAAGCTCATGAATACTGGAGCTGCTACCTCTTTTGATTATGAGATGCAGTTGGATGTCTACTATTTTAAGAGAATTTGGAAAATAAGAGGCAAGCTGGTCGGGGGTGACACTCTTAGGGCAATAACTATTAGCCTTGGAACCGAAATTGATATGCTTAATATTATGTGGATCTATCGCGCTAAAACAAGGTATGATTTATCCTCCACTGATATACTATCCTATATCATTCCTATTAACTATAAACTGACCAAAGAACTTCTGGCCAAGTTAATAAAGGCTTCTACGACAGATGAATTAGTAAATATACTAAAGTCTTCATATTATAAGGATATTTACACTTCTCTCTTGGATGGTACAATAGAAGGCACCTACCAGGAAACATTGACTAAGATATATAAGCTTAACAAATCAAGATATCCGGCTTCCATGAATGAGGTGAATTACTACCTATATCAAAAGGAAACAGAAATAGCCCGATTAACAACAGCTTTGGAATGTATCCGATACGGGTTGGAGCCAATTGATAAGTTAAAATACATTTTACATTAACATGGAATTCACCTATTATTAATTACTAGAATCGGAGGTGTGAAAATTGATTGAAAAAATGAAGTTTTTAAGCATTACAGGACCTAAGCGAGATTTTGACCGTGTTGTCAATATCTACCTAAGTAAGTACAGTATTCATTTAGAAAATGCCCTTTCTGAGCTTAGTTCCGTACGTGACTTAAAACCCTTTGTTGAAATAAATCCCTATAAGGATTTACTTGGTAAATCAGAAGAATTAATTAAAAAGTTAGATAAGAAGGACCAGTCTCCTGTGGACATCTATATGACACCCGAAAAAGCATCGGAGGTCATCACCACAGCCTTCTCAAAACTAGAAGACTTAAACACTATGAAGAAGAAATTGAATGCCCAAAAGGTACATTATACAGACTTAATCCACCAAATCGAACCCTTCCGTAACTTAGATTATGATATCCATAAGATATTGGATTTAGAATTTATTAATTTTCGTTTTGGTAAGATTTCGCATGAGCATTATAATAAATTCTCGAAGTATATATATGACACTTTAAATTCAGTTTTCTTTGAATGTGACAGTGATAGCGAATTTGTATGGGGTATTTATTTTGTACCTACAGCTTATTCCGTTAAAATTGATGCAATATTTGCTTCTTTACACTTTGAACGGTTATTCCTTCCAGACGAATATGAGGGTACGCCCGAGGAAGCTTATCGTAGTTTTCTCTCAAAGCGCAACCAGATTAATAACCAATTAAATGATGTAAATTCTCAAATCAATGAAAAATTGAGTCAAAATGCCAAAGAACTAATTAATGCACATGAAACCCTAATGCAATATAATAAGAATTATGATGTCCGTAAGCTTGCAGCCTGCACGAAAGAAAAAGGTCAGGATGAAGTCTTTTACATCTTATGCGGATGGATATCAGAAAAAGATGTCGATCGCTTTGTTGGCGAGATTGAAAAGGATCCTGAGTGTTTTTGTATAACAGAGGATGGTCAGGAAAGCATTAGTACTAAACCACCAACCAAACTGAGAAACCCTAGATTATTCAAGCCTTTTGAGATGTTTATAAAAATGTATGGTCTTCCATCCTATAATGAGATTGACCCTACCTCGTTTGTCGCAATTACTTATTCCCTTATCTTCGGTATCATGTTCGGCGACGTTGGCCAGGGACTCTGTATTGCCATAGGCGGATTCCTACTTTATAAGATCAAGAAAATGAATCTGGCTGCCATCATTTCCTTGGCTGGTGTGTTCTCAACCATATTTGGCTTCATGTATGGTAGTATATTCGGTTTTGAAGATTGGATTAAACCAATATGGTTATCACCGATGCACAATGTTATGACCGTATTGATTACCACTGTAGGCTTCGGAGTCGGATTAATATTAATTGCTATGATAATTAATATTATCAATGGTATAAAGGAGAAGAACTTTGGTAAGGTGCTCTTTGATACCAATGGCCTGTCGGGACTAATCTTTTACTCAGCTGCAATTGTATGTGTATTATTAGTAGCTACAGGACATGCTTTACCTGCTACATTCATTTTGATCATATTCTTTGCAATCCCACTGCTACTAATCTTCTTACGAGAACCATTGACTAGGATGATTGAAAAGAAGAAAAATATTTTCCCTGAGCACAAGACTATGTTCTTCGTAGAATCGTTCTTTGAATTAATTGAGATACTACTCAGCTATGTAACCAATACAATTTCATTCCTCCGTGTCGGTGCTTTTGCTCTAAGCCATGCGGCCATGATGGGTGTTGTAATGCTATTGTCTGGAGCAGAATCCGGTAATGCTAACATAATTGCATTGATAATAGGAAACATATTTGTAGCTGCCATGGAAGGCCTAATTGTAGGTATCCAGGTACTTAGGCTTGAGTACTATGAAATGTTCAGTCGTTTTTATAAAGGAACCGGTAAAGAATTTAAACCATTTAAATAACTGTTCAGTACCTTTACAGTTAAGGCATATTACAATGCCTATGCACACAAAATGTATACACATATAATTTAACCAATTAGGAGGATTTATTTATGAAGACACAGATTGTTATTGTTATCGCATTAATATTGAGTATTGTTATTCCGTTTGGTTCCTTTTTAATCTCTAAGAAAAGAACAAAGGGTGGTTTAAAAGTAACCATAGCCTGCAATGCTTTCTTCTTCTTTGCAACCCTTATCATAGCAGACATTATGTTATTCTCCGGTAAGGTTTCCGCTGCTGAGGCAGAAACCGCAGTTGCAGCTGCAAGCTCTGTGGACGGTTGGAAATACATCGCTGCTGCTCTCTCAACTGGTTTATCCTGTATCGGTGGTGGTATCGCTGTTGCATCTGCTGCTTCTGCCGCTCTGGGTGCAATGAGTGAGGATTCTTCCATAATGGGTAAAGCACTTATTTTCGTAGCACTTGCAGAGGGTATTGCACTTTATGGACTTATCGTATCCTTTACGATACTTGGATAAGAAGGAGGTCTGGCTATGCGGATGTTCCTAATTAGCGATAATGTGGATACGTATACCGGTATGAAATTAGCTGGCGTGGATGGAGTGGTAATTCATTCGAATAAGCATCTTAAGCAACAGCTGGATATCGCAACTGCGGATAAGACCATCGGGATAATATTGATCACAGAAAAATTAAGTGCACAATATCCCGCAATTATTGATGATGTTAAATTAAACCGTAAGTTGCCTTTAATTGTTGAGATACCGGATAGACATGGTACAGGTCGCAAGAAAAATTTTATTACTTCTTATGTAAATGAAGCGATTGGACTTAAATTATAGTAGTGTTTAGAAAGAACCTTCTCACACTGTTATGAAGAAAGGCATGGTTATTATGACTTTAAATGAAAAATTAGATATTTTTTATACCTCAGTAATCGACAGTGCGACTGCTCAAAACATAGAAATTTTTAATGAGTATAGTAATACTCTTAATAATCTCAAGGATGAACGCAGACAGGCTGCAATTATTAAGGCGAAGAACACATATAGAGTTGAAATTGATAATATTAAGCGTGAAAAGAACCGTAAGCTGTCTCATGATACCCTTGATATCAAACGTAGAGTACTTGAGCGTACATCTGAATTAACGGATAACGTCTTTTTTGATGTGGAAAAAAAGCTGGCAGAATTCATGAGGACTCCCGCTTATCAGGAATATCTGATTAGCAAAATCAAGGAAGCAAATGAATTTGCCAGAAACGATGTAATCACTATATATATCAATCCCTCAGACACAAACCTATTACCAGAACTGGAGAAAGCAACCGGTGTAAAGCTTACCGTGAGTAACCGGGATTTTTTCGGAGGTATCAGAGCGGTAATCCCTTCGCGCTCCATATTAATCGATTATTCCTTCATAACAAAGCTAGCCGAAGCCAAAAGTACCTTCAAACTATAAGTGCTTTAAGTTTCAGCTATAATTCGCAGTTATATTAGAATAACTGTGTTTCTACAATAATTGAAAGGGGAACTTCTCCATGGTAAATATAACAGGAACAATCTATGGAATTAACGGACCGATAATCTATGTGTCCGGTAACCAAGGTTTTAAAATGGGCGAGATGGTTTTAGTCGGACCAGATAAACTGGTGGGTGAAATCATTGGACTTACAAAAGAAAGGACTACAGTCCAGGTTTATGAAGAAACCAGCGGATTGAAGCCAAAAGATCAGGTTATATCGACAGGCTCTGCCATATCAGTAACCTTGGCACCAGGTATAATAGGTAATATATTTGATGGTATTGAACGTCCTTTAAAAGAGATTGCAAAACGTTCCGGCGCCTTTATATCCAAAGGTATCAGTGTTGATGCTCTGGATACCAAAAAGCTATGGGACGTACATATCACTGTAAAAAAGGGTGATATGCTCTATGGCGGTACGGTTATTGCAGAGGTACCTGAAACCACTGCTATTCTTCATAAATCAATGATTCCTCCTAATGTCAGCGGTACAGTAACTAAGGTTGCTGCGGATGGCAAATATACGATTAATGATCCCATTGTAACTATTATGGATAAAAACGGCAACGAGAAGGAATTAACACTTACCCAGCATTGGCCAATCCGTATACCCAGACCCGTTGGTAAACGTTATACCTCAGACCGGCCCTTAATTACCGGACAGCGTATAATAGATACCTTATTCCCGATAGCTAAGGGAGGTACCGCTGCTATCCCCGGTGGTTTTGGAACTGGTAAGACTATGACCCAGCATCAGCTAGCAAAATGGTCCGATGCTGATATCATCGTATACATCGGCTGTGGTGAACGTGGAAATGAGATGACCGAGGTTTTGGAGGATTTCCAAAAGCTAGTTGATCCGAAATCGGGAAATCCGCTTCTGGACAGAACCACATTGATTGCAAATACCTCAAATATGCCGGTAGCTGCCCGTGAAGCAAGTATCTATACTGGTGTAACCTTGGCAGAATATTATAGGGATATGGGCTATCATGTCGCTATCATGGCAGACTCCACTTCCCGATGGGCAGAAGCTCTACGTGAATTATCAGGTCGCCTAGAAGAAATGCCTGCAGAGGAAGGCTTTCCTGCTTATCTTGCCTCCAGATTATCTGCATTTTATGAAAGAGCCGGATTTATGCAGAATTTAAACGGCACCGAAGGAAGTGTAACCATCATTGGTGCTGTATCTCCACAGGGTGGCGACTTCTCAGAGCCTGTTACCCAGAATACCAAACGTTTTGTTCGCTGCTTTTGGGCTCTAGATAAGTCCTTGGCATATGCTAGACATTTTCCTGCCATTCAGTGGCTTACCAGCTACAGTGAGTATCTCTCCGATCTCACTCCCTGGTATATTGCCAATGTCGGCGCAGATTTCATAGATTGCCGTAATCAACTGATCAACCTGCTTACCCAAGAAAGTAAGCTAAATGAGATAGTTAAGCTTATTGGAAGTGATGTTCTTCCTGATGATCAGAAATTAGTACTTGAGATATCCAAGGTAATTCGTCTGGGCTTTGTTCAACAGAATGCATACCATCCCTCGGATACCTATGTTCCAATGGATAAACAGTTGAAAATGATGCAGACCATACTATATCTATATTCTAAATCGAAGCAGTTGATAGGCATGAATATGCCAATGTCAATTCTTAAGGAAGAAGGTATATTCGAAAAGGTCATTTCCATAAAATATGATGTAGCAAATGATGAAATGAGTAAGTTTAATGATTATAACGCTATGATAGATTCATTCTACAACCGCGTTATGGCAAAGAACGCCTAACAGCGCCTTTCGCAGATTGTAAAATGCCGTATAACGGCAGAAAGAGGTAACTATGTCAATTGAATATTTAGGCCTCAGTGAAATAAACGGCCCTTTGATTGTACTAGAGGGTATTCGTGATGCCTCCTATGATGAGATTGTAGAATTTACCGTAGAAGGTAACAAACATAAACTGGGTAAAATAGTAGAACTATATGAAGATAAAGCAGTAATACAGGTGTTTCAAGGAACTGATGACATGTCCCTATTCAACACCCATACTAAGCTGACAGGACACCCTATGATGCTGCCTCTATCTGAGGATATGCTTGGTCGAGTCTTCAATGGAATAGGACAGCCTATTGATGGTCTTGCCAATATCACGTCTGAATTAACAAGGGATGTAAATGGTATGCCCCTTAATCCCTGTTCCAGAGAATATCCAAGAAACTATATTAAGACCGGAATTTCCTCTATTGATTGCCTTACAACGCTAATCAGAGGTCAAAAGCTCCCTATCTTCTCCGGTAACGGATTACCTCATGATCAGCTGGCAGCTCAGATCGTTAAGCAGGCTTCTCTTGCAGAGGATTCCGACGAAGAATTTGCCATTGTATTCGCTGCAATGGGTGTAAAGCATGATGTTGCTGATTTCTTCCGCCGTACCTTCGAAGAAAGCGGTGTAAGCTCTCATGTTATAATGTATCTCAATCTAGCTAATGATCCTGTAGTTGAACGATTGATTACTCCAAAGGTAGCATTAACTGCTGCAGAATATCTGGCATTTGATAAGGGTATGCAAATACTTGTAATTTTGACCGATATGACCTCGTTTGCTGAAGCTCTTCGTGAGGTTTCCTCATCAAAGGGAGAAATTCCGAGTCGTAAGGGTTATCCCGGTTATCTATATAGCGAACTAGCAACGATATATGAAAGGGCTGGAATTGTTAGCGGTGGTACGGGTTCTGTAACACAGATTCCGATTCTTACTATGCCTAATGATGATATAACCCACCCGATTCCCGATCTTACTGGATATATTACAGAGGGTCAAATCGTACTTGATCGTACTCTTCACCAACAGGCTGTCTATCCACCAATTAGTATTCTACCTTCACTATCCCGCCTAATGAAGGACGGTATCGGTAAGGGCTTTACCAGAGAGGATCACCAGGATCTTGCAAACCAACTCTTCTCTTCTTACGCCCGTGTAGGTGAAGCAAGAGCTTTGGCAAGTGTTATCGGTGAGGACGAGTTATCACCGACCGATAAGCTATACTTAGAATTTGGAGCAGCTATGGAGAAGAAATTTGTCTCTCAAGGCATAGCGGAGGACCGCTCCATGCTTAAGACTCTCGATATGGGCTGGAAGCTTCTCTCCATCCTTCCTAAGGAAGAGCTTGACCGTATTGATACGAAGATTTTAGAGCAATATTATAGAATAGCCGATAATGATACAGCTGCTAATGATAATGTGGCCAATCAAGCAACAACTGACATAAAGTAGAGGTGAGTGAATGAATCCGAATACTTTCCCAACGAAGGGTAATTTAATACTATCGAAGAATTCCCTGAAGCTTGCAAAGCAGGGCTACGATCTGATGGATAAAAAGCGTAACATATTAATACGCGAACTGATGGAGCTAATAGATACTGCTAGAGATATTCAATCAGAGATAGACAGCACCTTCTCTGAGGCATATCTTGTGCTGCAGAAGGCTAATATAGAGATGGGTATTGGTAATGTTGCAGATCTTAGTAGTACTGTACCGGAGGAACAATCCATCCGTATTAAGCAGAGAAGTATCATGGGTACCGAGATTCCCTTCGTGGAATTTGATAACAGCTCCTCTAAACCAACCTATGCCTTCTATCAGACCACGATATCCCTTGACGAAGCTACAAAACATTTTATTAAGGTTAAGGAACTTACCATCCGGCTCTCCATGATTGAGAACTCTGCCTACCGTCTGGCTACCAGTATTAAGAAGACACAGAAACGTGCAAATGCACTAAAAAATATAACTATCCCCTACTATACCTCACTGACATTAACTATACAGAATTCCTTAGAGGAGAAGGATCGGGAAGATTTTACTAGACTTAAAGTATTAAAGAGCTGGAGGACGAAGTAAATAAACTCCTTATCATCTTGAGGTCAATTCCCCCTGGGCAACCAGCTTCATAACTTTAGCACTACTATATCCGGGTTATGCAATATGGTATATCAAACGGTATTGGTATTAAAAATTTTAATAAATTTTCTTAATGATAGTATATAATAATGTAAATTAGACATAATAATTATCAGATACGACATTTAGAACTTGACATCATAAGTTTCAGCTAGATATTATTAGTTCGGTCGTATCTAAAATTCAAATAAAAAGTTTGTGATTTCGTCTCAGAATTACAAACAGCATGTGTTTAACTAAGACTATGAGGTGATTGTATTGGACAACGAGGCATTAGGTTTTCAATCGGATAGGCAGGAATACTAACCTGAAAAGGTAAAAGTTCTTGGTAATATCTCAACATCGAGGCTTAAATACCGGCACTAAAAAAATTGAATAATGAGACAATGATGGCAGAGGCAGGGAAGGAAATTCCCTGCCTTTGTCAT
>DATESP010000093.1:0-4256 GCA_035270645.1 Mobilitalea sp.
GCATTTCGTAACAGGATTGTAGGCTTTGTATTATCAGAAGATGTTATAGACAAAACCACCGGTGAGGTACTCGCCGAGGCTGGTACTCCAGTTACCAATGACCTTGCTGTCCAGATTCAAAATGCAGCAGTTCCGGCTGTGTTAGTACAAGCGGATGAACGTAATGTTAAGGTTCTTTCCAATATGATGGTAGACCTTTCTTATTATATTCCCGATGTAGACAAGAAGGCTCTTGGTGTTACAGAGGAGGTTTATTATCCTGTTCTGAAAAAAATATTAGCAGATAACACTTCTATGGAAGACATTAAAGAGGCTATCAAGAAGAATATCAGTGAACTGATTCCGAAACATATTACAAAGGAAGATATACTTGCTTCTATTAACTATAATATACATCTTGAATATGGCGTTGGTGGAGCTGACGACATTGACCATTTAGGAAACAGAAGAATCAGGGCGGTAGGCGAGTTATTACAAAATCAGTACCGTATCGGTTTATCAAGAATGGAACGTGTTGTAAGAGAGAGAATGACGACACAGGATATCGAGGGCATCAGCCCCCAGTCCCTGATTAATATTAAACCTGTAACTGCAGCAGTAAAAGAATTCTTTGGAAGTTCCCAGCTGTCACAGTTCATGGATCAGCATAACCCTCTTGGCGAGCTGACACATAAGAGACGTCTTTCCGCGCTTGGACCTGGTGGTTTGTCCCGTGATAGAGCAGGATTTGAGGTTCGTGACGTACATTATTCCCATTATGGGAGAATGTGCCCTATTGAAACACCGGAAGGTCCTAACATTGGTTTGATTAACTCTTTAGCAACCTTTGCAAGAATTAATGAGTATGGATTTATTGAAGCTCCATACCGTAAGGTTGATAAGACAGATCCGATGAATCCGAGAGTTATTGATGAAGTTGTCTATATGACAGCAGATGAAGAAGATAAATATATTGTAGCACAGGCCAATTCAGAAATTGATGACAACGGTTATTTCATAGGAAATAGTGTTGCCGGACGTTTCAAGGAAGAAACCTCTCAATATGAAAAACAGAAGATTGATTTAATGGATGTATCTCCGAAGATGGTATTCTCAGTGGCTACAGCATTGATTCCTTTCTTAGAGAATGATGATGCTAACCGTGCCCTTATGGGTGCCAACATGCAACGTCAGGCAGTGCCGTTATTATTGACGGAGGCACCTGTAGTAGGAACTGGTATTGAAGCAAAGGCTGCAATCGATTCAGGTGTTTGTGTAATCTCGAAGAAGTCCGGTTTGGTAGAACGGGTTTCCTCAAAAGAAATTGTTATTAAAAATGATGACAATACGAAATCCTCTTACCGCTTAATCAAGTTTGCAAAGAGCAACCAAGGTACCTGTATAAATCAGAGACCTGTTGTATTCAAGGGCGAGAAGATTGAAGTTGGCCAGGTTATTGCTGATGGTCCATCCACATCCAAAGGAGAGCTTGCATTAGGTAAGAATCCATTAATCGGATTTATGACCTGGGAAGGTTATAACTATGAGGATGCTGTATTATTAAGTGAACGTCTGGTACAAGAGGATGTATATACATCCATCCATATAGAGGAATATGAAGCAGAAGCTAGGGATACTAAGCTGGGACCTGAAGAAATTACCAGAGATGTTCCAGGTGTAGGCGATGATGCGCTTAAGGATCTGGACGAGAGAGGTATTATCCGCATTGGTGCGGAGGTACGTGCTGGAGATATCCTAGTAGGTAAGGTTACACCAAAGGGTGAGACTGAGCTGACTGCAGAAGAGCGTCTTTTAAGGGCCATCTTTGGAGAGAAAGCAAGAGAAGTTAGAGACACTTCACTTCGCGTACCTCATGGAGAATATGGTATTGTTGTTGACGCGAAAGTATTTACTAGAGAAAATGGTGATGATTTATCTCCAGGTGTCAATGAAACAGTCCGTGTATATATAGCACAGAAGAGAAAGATTCAAGTCGGCGATAAGATGGCAGGCCGTCATGGTAATAAGGGTGTAGTTTCCCGTGTATTACCGGTAGAAGACATGCCTTTCCTTCCAAATGGTAGAGCACTTGATATCGTACTTAATCCATTAGGTGTTCCTTCACGTATGAACATCGGACAGGTTTTGGAAATACATCTTTCCTTTGCAGCTAAGGTACTGGGAATTGATATTGCTACTCCGGTATTTGATGGTGCTAATGAATTTGATATTATGGACACCTTGGATATAGCAAATGATTTTGCTAACACTCCTTGGACAGAATTTGAAAAGAAATATAAAGATAGTGTACCAGCTGATTTATTAGATTATCTTAGAAAGCATCCTGAAAATGCGGAGGATTGGAAGGGTGTTCCTATTAATCGTGATGGTAAGGTAAGGCTTCGTGATGGTAGGACTGGTGAGTTCTTTGATGGATCAGTTACTGTTGGCTTTATGCATTACTTAAAGCTCCACCATTTGGTTGATGATAAGATACATGCACGTTCCACAGGACCTTATTCCTTAGTTACACAGCAGCCGTTAGGTGGTAAAGCACAGTTCGGTGGACAGAGATTTGGAGAGATGGAAGTTTGGGCACTTGAAGCTTATGGTGCAGCTTACATTCTACAGGAAATCTTAACAGTGAAATCGGATGATGTAACCGGGCGTGTTAAGACTTATGAAGCAATCATTAAGGGTGAGAATATTTCAGAACCAGGTATACCTGAATCCTTTAAGGTACTATTAAAAGAACTTCAGTCACTTGCTCTGGATGTTACGGTTCTCGATGAGAACGGTAACGAGATTAAGATGAATGAGAGTATTGATTTCGGTGAATCTGATTTGACTCCATTAATTGAAGGAGATAATAATTTTAGATATGATGAAGGCTATGAGGATGCCGGCTTCACTCAGACGAATGCTGAAGATATTGATACCGATGTCTTTGAAATCTATGAAGAAGAACCTGACGATGTACTGGATGATGCTATTTTTGAGGAAGAAGAGCCTGAAGAACAAATATGCGTGAATTGTGGAGCCGTTGTTATGGAAGGCGCCGTTAGATGTAAGGCATGTGGGCAACCTTTATCCGAATAATTTATATCTGTAAGTCGTGACAGTAAATCATAGAATCAAGTATAGCGAAGGGAGAGCCACAAAATGCCTGAGATATTAAATAATAGTGTCGGGGAAATTACCTACGACGCAATTAAAATTGGTTTAGCTTCACCTGAAAAGATAAGAGAATGGTCAAAAGGAGAAGTAAGAAAGCCTGAGACGATTAATTACAGGACTCTCAAGCCCGAGAAGGACGGTTTGTTCTGCGAAAGAATATTTGGGCCTAGTAAGGACTGGGAGTGTCATTGCGGTAAGTACAAGAAGATTAGATATAAAGGTGTAGTTTGCGACCGATGTGGTGTTGAAGTTACAAAAGCCAGTGTTCGTCGTGAGAGAATGGGACATATTGAGCTGGCAGCGCCGGTTTCTCATATCTGGTATTTCAAAGGGATACCTAGCCGTATGGGTCTAATTTTGGACCTTTCTCCGAGAACCCTAGAGAAAGTACTGTATTTTGCTTCTTATATAGTAATTGATAAAGGTAGTACCGAATTACAATATAAACAGGTTCTGAATGAAAAGGAACGACAGGAAGCAATTGAGAAGTTTGGCATTAATAATTTCCGCCTCGGAATGGGTGCGGAAGCTATTCAGGAGCTTTTGCAAGCGATTGATTTGGAAAAAGAGTCTCATGAACTAAAAAAGGGACTCAAAGATTCGACAGGCCAGAAGCGTGCAAGAATTATTAAGCGTCTGGAAGTAGTTGAGGCTTTCAAAGAATCTGGTAATAAGCCTGATTGGATGATATTATCCGTAATTCCTGTAATCCCTCCGGATCTTAGACCTATGGTTCAGTTGGATGGTGGACGTTTTGCTACTTCTGATATGAATGATTTATACCGCAGAATTATTAACCGTAATAACCGGTTAAAGAGACTGTTGGAGCTAGGTGCTCCTGATATTATTGTACGTAACGAGAAGAGAATGTTGCAGGAAGCTGTTGATGCCCTTATAGATAATGGCAGAAGAGGTAGACCTGTTACCGGCCCTGGTAACCGTGCCTTAAAGTCTCTTTCAGATATGTTAAAGGGTAAGCAAGGACGTTTCCGTCAGAACTTACTAGGAAAACGTGTTGATTATTCTGGACGTTCTGTTATAGTAGTCGGTCCTGAATTAAAGATATTTCAATGTGGCCTACCAAAGGAAATGGCAATCGA
>DATESP010000094.1:0-8710 GCA_035270645.1 Mobilitalea sp.
ACCTAAAGCAAAATATTCAGCACTTCCGGTAGCATAACAAACAGGTAATTCCAATACGATATCAACACCGTTGTTTAGGGCCATCTTGGCGCGGCTGTATTTGTCCAGGATGGCAGGTGCTCCCCGCTGTACAAAATTTCCACTCATAACTGCGATGACATAATCGGCCCCGGTTACGCGTCTGGTTTCGTCGATATGTAGTTTGTGTCCGTTATGGAACGGGTTATATTCTGTAATAATACCTGCTACCTTCATATGCTCCAATTCCTTACTACTAAGATGTTTTTATTATAATCATATCCAAAGGAATAAGCAAGACTATACTATCTTGTAAGCAAGACCATACATGCCTTTAAATTGCAAGACTATACTAATTTGAAAATATGCTTGAATCCTCATATAAAATGTTATATAATAAAATTTATTGGTTTCACTTAATATGTACATACTATATATGGAATAGATATTAACGGAAGGAGAAACAGCATGGGATTTATTGATGAGATTAAATTTAAAGCAAGACAAAACATGAAGACAATCGTACTACCAGAAGCAGAAGACAAGAGAACCTTGCTAGCAGCGAATATTGCATTAAAAGAGGGACTTGCCAATATAGTACTGATTGGTAACGAGGATAATATTAAAAAAGATGCACAGAGCTTAGATTTAGATTTATCAGGAGCAAAGGTGATTGATCCAAATCATTTTGAAAAGCTTGGAGCATATATTGATTTATTAGTAGAACTTAGGAAAAGTAAAGGAATGACTCCGGAGATGGCAAAAGAGCTATTAACGAAGGACTTCCTTTATTTTGGGGTTACGATGGTAAAAGCGGGTGACGCAGACGGAATGGTATCCGGCGCATGTCATTCTACAGCTGATACACTTCGCCCCTCTTTACAAATATTAAAGACGGCACCAGGTACTAAGCTAGTATCCGCATTTTTCCTAATGGTTGTTCCTGATTGTGAATATGGTGAAAATGGAATATTTGTATTTGGTGACTGTGGACTCAACCAGAATCCGACAGCAGAAGAGCTGGCTGCGATTGCAACAAGCTCAGCTGAAAGCTTTAAGAGACTAGTTGGAGTTGAACCAGTTGTTGCTATGTTATCACATTCTTCCATGGGAAGTGCAAAACATGCAGATGTAGATAAGGTAGTGGAAGCAACGAGAATTGCAAAGGCTAGTAATCCAGAACTTAAAATCGATGGAGAACTTCAGCTGGATGCAGCAATCATTCCCAGTATCGGATCCTCGAAAGCACCGGACAGTAAGGTGGCAGGAAAAGCAAATGTACTGATTTTCCCTGATTTGGATGCAGGCAATATTGGATACAAGCTGGTACAGAGACTAGCTAAAGCTGATGCATACGGTCCAATGACCCAGGGTATTGCAAAACCTGTTAATGATTTATCCAGAGGTTGCTCTTTTGAAGACATTGTTGGTGTAATCGCAATTACAGCCGTTCAGTGCCAGGCAAACAGCTAATAGATTCAACAGCCTGTACACCCATTTGAATATGAAATTAATTAAGGAGAAATAAAAATGAATATTTTAGTAATTAACTGTGGAAGCTCTTCTTTAAAATACCAGCTAATCGATACAAACAAAAAGAGCGTATTGGCAAAGGGCCTTTGCGAAAGAATTGGTATTGAGGGCTCTAAATTGACCCATGAACCCGCAGACAAGGAAGAATATGTTGTAAAACAGCCCATGAAGGATCATAAAGTGGCCGCAGATATGGTCATGAAAGCTTTATTAGATCCTGAGTATGGGGTAATCAGTGACATTAAGGAGATATCAGCAGTAGGTCATAGGGTTCTCCATGGCGGTAAATATTACAGCAATCCTGTTATCGTTAACGATGATGTTAAGAAGGTAATCAGGGATTGTTTTGATCTGGGACCTCTTCATAATCCAGCAAATTTGACTGGTATCAATGCTTGCGAAGAAGCAATGCCAGGAATCCCTCAGGTTGCTATATTTGATACGGCTTTTCATCAGACTATGCCTGAGAAAGCTTATATGTATGCAATTCCTTATGAGTACTATGAGAAGTACAATATCAGAAGATATGGTTTCCATGGAACTAGCCACAGCTATGTTTCTAAGAGAACATTGGAGGTATCCGGTTTGGATCCAAATAACTCCAAGATTATCGTGGCTCATCTGGGCAACGGTGGAAGCATTACCGCAGTACAGAATGGCCAATGTGTTGATACCAGCATGGGACTAACTCCTCTTGAGGGATTAATTATGGGAACTAGAAGCGGAGATATGGATCCTGCAATTATTCAATACATCGCACATAAAGAAGATAAGTCAATCGATGAGATTATCTGCATGCTCAATAAAGAATCCGGTATGCTTGGAATGTCTGGTATATCCAGTGATTTCAGAGATGTTAAGAAGGCGGAAGCTGCGGGCAACCATAGAGCAAAGGTGGCAAATGAAGCCTTTGTGTACCGTACCGCAAAATACATCGGAGCTTATGTGGCTGCAATGAATGGTGTCGATGCGATAGTATTTACAGCAGGAGTTGGCGAGAACGACGGAGTCGTAAGAGGTCAGATTTGTGAGTATCTTGGATACCTAGGCGTTGAGATCGACGAAGAGAAGAATAAGGTACGTGCTAAGGAAACCCTACTATCAACTCCTAATTCTAAGGTCCTTGTATACTGCTTGCCCACGAATGAAGAATTATCAATTGCACAGCAGACACTGGCACTCCTAAACAAACAGAAATAGTAAATAGTTATACTGGAAGATTATCAATATTTTTCATTGACAAATAATAAAGCAATCGCTATAATACAATATAGTGCGTGGAGAGAAAAAATGCTTATTTCTTTATCAGAGATTATGACCACGAAGGATAAAGTAGAACATGTCCTTGCCCCAATCGAACTAGAACGGTTTGAATTTCAAGGTGATACCTATGAACTGTCAGACAGGAAGATGGTGGAGCTTACCATTACCAATCTGGGCAATAAGATGGTATTAATTGAAGGTAAAACTAGTATTTCTTTGTTCTTGTTCTGTAGCAGATGTTTAAAGAAGCTTACCTATTTAATTGACATTAATGTCGAAAAAGAGGTTGACTTTAACCTAACGGCAGAGGAACGTGCGGAAGAACTGGATGAAACAAATTATATTATTGGATACAATCTGGATGTAGACATATTAATCTATGATGAGATTTTACTTGGATTTCCAATGAAGCTGTTATGTAGTGAGGATTGCAAAGGAATTTGCAAGACCTGCGGAGTGGATTTGAATAAGGAAACCTGTGACTGCGATAAAGCAGAATATGATCCCAGAATGTCAGTAATCCGAGATATATTTAACAATTTTAAGGAGGTGTGACAATGTCTATTTGTCCGAAGAACAAATCATCAAAAGCAAGAAGAGACAGCCGTAGGGCTAATTGGAAAATGAGTGCTCCTAATCTAGTAAAATGTAGCAAATGTGGAGAGCTTATGGTTCCTCATAGAGTATGTAAGGCTTGTGGTTCTTACAACAAGAAGGAAATTCTTGCTCAAGCAGAATAGTAGTATATTTAAGGCTTTTCGGTTAATACCGGAGAGCTTTTTTTAATGTAGAGAAAGGCCACCTTATTATTTATCAATGATACCATGCAAGGATGTGTGAGAAGCTACAAAAATACAGTGGGATAATAACTATGGAGTTATTGCGTTACTGTTCACTTGTTAGTCTGCGCGAGGTGTTTTACGCAAGTAAAACCCGAGAACTTCATGCGCCAAAGTGCTCTTTTTGCACTTTGTGTGCATAATTGTTGCTGTGAACGAGGTACGAGTGAACAGTAACGTTATTGCTTTGATTAAGTAGATGAATATAAAAAAATGGTTGAAAAAATAACTATAAAGTTTTATAATTGTCTTTAGTGCTTTAAACTGCTTATGTGATAAAGTGGATTTGTATTAGTATTTACAATTGGAGGAGAAAGATAATGCCCATTACAGAATTACTAACACGCAATGCCAATCAATATGGACAGGAAACCTGCCTGACCGAGATAAATCTGGATCTTCAGGATAGTCATCATCTCATTTGGCGTGAGTATGATTTGATTGAAAATAATCCGGCAGGTGAGTACCGGAGAGAGATGACGTGGCGTGTATTTGATGAAAAAGCGAATCGTATGGCAAACCTGATTTTGAGAAGGGGAATAAAAAAGGGTGATAAGGTAGCAATTCTTTTGATGAACTGCCTAGAATGGCTTCCGATATATTTTGGTATATTGAAGGCAGGAGCCATAGTAGTACCGCTAAATTTCCGATATACTGGTGATGAGATTAAGTATTGTCTGGATTTATCGGAATCTGTTGCTATGATATTTGGACCTGAATTTATAGGTAGGGTTGAATCGATATATGATCAGATACCTAGGGTAAAGACGGTTTTATTTGCGGGTGAACATCGACCCACCTTTGCGGAGAATTATGATCGACTAACCGCAAATTGCTCTTCAATAGCACCGGAAGTAACCTTGAATGATGAGGATGATGCAGCTATTTATTTTTCATCGGGAACAACAGGATTTCCCAAGGCAATCTTACATACACATCAGAGCTTGATGTCTGCGTGCTATGCAGAACAGAATCACCATGCTCAAACGCGTGAAGATAATTTCCTATGTATACCACCGCTATACCATACTGGAGCCAAGATGCATTGGTTTGGAAGCCTTTTATCGGGAAGCAGAGCGGTATTACTTCGTGGAATTAAGCCTGAATGGATACTTAGGACTGTATCGGAGGAGAAGATAACGATTGTCTGGTTGCTGGTTCCATGGGCACAGGATATCTTGGATGCTATAGAGAGTGGTGAGGTGAAATTAAGTGATTACAACCTATCTCAATGGAGACTGATGCATATCGGTGCGCAACCGGTACCACCCAGTTTGATTCACCGTTGGAAGAAGTATTTTCCAAACCATCTTTATGATACAAACTATGGTCTTAGTGAATCTGCAGGACCGGGATGTGTTCATCTTGGCACGGAAAATATCCAAAAGGTGGGTGCTATTGGCGTACCTGGTTTCAATTGGGAAGCTAAAATCACCGATGAGAAAGGTATCACTGTAGAGCAGGGCCAGGTTGGCGAATTAGCGGTTAGAGGCCCTGGCCTAATGAAATGCTATTATAATGATCCGGAAGCGACTTCAGCAGTATTACGAGACGGTTGGCTTTTTACCGGAGATATGGCTCGTATGGATGATGATAGATTTATTTACCTTGTTGATCGTAAAAAGGATGTAATAATTAGCGGAGGAGAGAATATATATCCAGTTCAGATTGAAGATTTTCTACGAACAAATGAGGTTATTAAGGATGTAGCTGTTATTGGATTGCCAGATAATCGTCTTGGAGAAGTCTCTGCAGCCATTATTGAATTGAAGGAAGGGTGCACCTGTACGGAAGAGGAGATTATAGCCTTCTGCATACCGATGCCACGCTATAAACGCCCCCGTAGATTCATCTTTGATAAGGTTCCACGCAATCCCACAGGTAAGATAGAAAAACCGCGTCTAAGGGAAAAATACGGCGTTAGAAGTTTGGTTGAGGCTGAGACGGAAGGTTAAGCATCTCGTCAAACATTTTTCTGGCGTTAACTTCATTAATCATTAAAATCAAACTATATTACTTTAAAATAATTTATAGCATTATTATATGATATATTTTTTACAATACTACCCAGATTGTTCATGTCATCTGGGTATTCTCCTGCCTCTACCAGATTGCCAAATAAGTTACAGAGGATACGGCGGAAATACTCATGCCTGGTATATGAAAGAAAACTTCTGGAATCTGTTAACATTCCAATGAAGTTGGCTAACAATCCAGAATTGGATAGGGAGGTTAGCTGTTCAAGCATACCTGCCTTGTGATCATTGAACCACCAAGCTGAACCATGCTGAAGCTTGCCGACTGCACTTGAATCCTGAAAACATCCGATTACAGTATCGATATAGGAGTTATCTGCAGGATTTAAGGAGTATACAATGGTCTTTGGCAGTTGATTTGTAAGATTAAGCTCATTTAGGTAAGCGGATAACTGAGCGGAGGAGCTATTATTATTAATACAGTCAAAACCTGTATCAGGACCTATCTGCTGATGCATTAGTGTATTATTATCACGTAGAGTGCCATAATGAAGCTGCATAGCCCAGTCTCTTTTGTGGTATTCTCTTCCAAGAAATAGCATGAGTGCTGTCTTATATGCTAGTTGCTCGTTTTCGTTCGGAATGATGCCATCGATGCGCTTCTGATAAATTGCCTCTATCTCATCCCCTGAAGCAGATACATACATCACATAGGGTAGCGAGTGATCAGAAATACGGCAGCCTACGGAAACAAAATAATCGATTCGATTACTTAAAGCATTACAAAAGCTTGCAAAGCTATTAATAGCAATGCCACTAAGCTCAGATAGTTGTGAAACATGCTGCACAAAATCTGGCTGCTCAATGTTTATTGCCTTTTCAGGGCGGAAGGTAGGAAGAACCTTAACTGTAAATGTCTCATCGGAGGCTAATTTTTTATGCCATTCTAAGGAGTCAGTAGGACTGTCAGTAGTACAGATGGTGGTTACATTTGAAGCTTTTATGATATTTCTAGCACTCATAGAGGGTTTACTTAAAAGTTCATTTGCTATGTTCCAGACTTCTTCTGCTGTATTCCCGTTTAAGATTCCTTGATATCCGAAATAACGCTTAAGTTCTAGATGACTCCAATGATAGAGGGGATTGCCTATTGCTATAGACAGAGTTTCTGCCCACTTTTGAAATTTATCCCGTGGGGAAGCATCGCCGGTTATATATTTTTCTTCAATACCGTTAGCTCTCATTAATCTCCATTTGTAATGATCGCCTCCAAGCCAGATCTCAGTAATATTTTCAAATTTCTTATCCTCATAGATTTCTTTGGGATTGATATGGCAGTGATAATCAATAATAGGCTGTTTCTCAGCATAACCATGATATAATGATTTTGCAGTGTCAGTTGTAAGAAGGAAGTTCTCATCCATAAATTTTTTCATTTAATACCTCCAATATATTCTAATGCAGACTTCGCGGTTAAACACCAAATTGGCGAACTAGCTTTACTGAGAAAATTATACAATATTTCATGATTTCGGGCAATAGCTAGGCAATAATAAGCAATAAAGTCTTATTATAATTACTCATTTTAGGTTGTTTATGATGTCTGAATTTACAAAGGATTATTGTGGTTTTGCACAATATACATTCTTTGTATAATGTGGTAGTATATTTTCATAGCCGTTCGGTTCCGATTCTTGCAAGTATTCTAACCATAGAATATAATAAGAGAAAGGGGTGTATATTATGAACAATGAAGAAAAAATATTGCAATTACTAGTTGATCTTAAAAACAACCAGGATAAATTTCAAAACAGCCTCAATGAATTAAAATATAGTCAGGATGAATCTGGAAGCAAAATAGATGAATTTGTAAACAGATTGGATGGATTTGGATACACACTAGATGGATTTGGAAATAGACTAGACGAATTTGGAAATAGACTAGATGGATTTGGAAATGGACTAGACGAATTTGGAAATAGACTAGATGGATTTGGAAATAGACTAGATGATTTATCAGAGAGTGTTGACAACCTGCAGATGCATATAGAAAATGTAACTGATAGAAACATAAGCCTGCTGATGGAACAATATACCCCCAACGTGGAGAAAGTGTATGTATTGGAAGAAAAGGTTGAAGAAATGCAATTTGACATAAACAATTTAAAGAGGGTTGTTATTTCACATAGCAAGGATATTAATGAACTGATAAAAAAATAACTGCAAAAATGGTTATAACTTCCCGGATACCATATGCTGAAGGACATGGGATACATATTGTTCAAGATTTTCTTCCTGCAGCAAGAAATCAGTATGGACTTCAATAAAGGTGAGCTTATCTCGGAAATTATGTTTAAAGACAGGAGAAAGAATAGGAGCATACAAGGGTGCGAATACCCCTGATTTTCTGGTGTAGCAGTTCGAGGGTTTCGCTTTCTGCCGAAAATCCTTATCGACAAAGAGTGCTAAGCTCTTATGTACAGCAGTATCCTCTGCTGTAAGATAATAGTAGTCCTTATAATCAGCATAAAAGTATTTCATTTCGCCTTCATATATCTTTATTGTGAGATAAGCAGCGCGCTCATTAGCAGAAAAATAAACTTGATCATTTCCGATACTTACCCTGACTGGCAGTTCAAAGGCAAGTTCAAGCCGGATTACTAATTTGTCTCCATCAACACCAGCCTGTTCAATACGGATTGGTTTGTTAAACAGATCTGCATAGTATAAAATAGGACAGATTTCTAATAACCCCTTTAAATCATCTTCATTATGGAGTATCAGTTGGTGTAGCAGTTCCTGAATTTCAGTGGAATTCTCTGGCTCAACCTTCGCTGATCTGGCTTTCCGCAATGCATCAATATGCTTTTTACCGAGGTAGCTTTGATATACTTGGATCAGGTCGCCGCCATCTGATACATCCTCCCTGCTTACACCTAGGAAGGCTTCAATCGATTTCTGTTTATGGCTACTCAAGTGGAAGATCTTCTTGATTGGGAAGATCTTTTTGTATAGGTCAATACTGATTATATTCTCAAAGCTATAGGGTAGCTTCTGAAGACGACATTTCTTTGTAAGGTA
>DATESP010000095.1:0-2332 GCA_035270645.1 Mobilitalea sp.
AATCATAGCCGAAGCAGACATTATAGTAAATATCAAAGGCTTCTTATTTTCCTCAACAAATTGCTTGATCGATAGTTTGTTCTCCCTTTCCTTGGCATCAATAAACACAAAGCTTTTTAAGTCAAAATCCCTATCAACCAACACACAATCTCCGCGTAAACTCCATCGTTCATTATTATTCATCAGAAAATTATGTGCCAACTTTGTAGCCATATTCCCTGTACTCCCGACAATAACTATCGCACGATATTTCGCAAAGGGGGATTCTAATAGTTGAAAAGAGGCTATATTTCTCGCATATTCCCCTGACAAAACCAGTTTGCTATTACTAAGAAAGGCATCCCCCTCCTCATTTAACTTAAAATACATATAAGAGTTAATCATTGATATGAAGGAGTTTTTTAATGTTCCTACTGATATGATATTATAATCCGCATCCTTTTCATCAAATTCTCTGGCGCGTATTACTTTTAATGAACCATAGGGTGCTACCTGGTATCCATAGATAGCAATTGTCTTTCCCATAAGTTCTAATTCCTCCTCCAAAAGCTCGTCACCCACAACCAAAAGGACTTTATCAAAAATACCTGTATTCTGAAAGGGGGCTGGGGAATACTCAAAAGATAACACATTTTTTTCTCGAGCGGGTAAATATAGCATTGAATCACTGGCAATATAAGCCCATGGCATCTGCTCTTGGCGTATGGAGCAGAATACATCTTTTATCTCTAAGTCAAATGCTATCTTAATACTGCTGCCTTTAGTTCCTACAACATCGGCAGGCATCGTAAATGTAAGCTCATCAGCATGCGCATTTTTCTTGTCTAATTTTTTACTAGCGATGGGAATATCTCCCCAATAAACTGTAATCATAGATCGATTAAAATCCAGGTTCTCACTATAACGAAATTTCAAGGATATCTTTCCGTCAGTGGAGAGTGTATAGTCATTACCAAAGGGTAGGTATAATATTTGTTCATTATGGAATGGGCCGAGAAAGGTCATTCCTCCTCCTATAATATTTTCAATTGTGTAACTGCCGGCAACTAATTGATTCAAACGTCTTGATTCAATAACTATATTGGCGCTGCCCTCCTGTACAAAGGTGAGAGTTGACTTCTCCTGTGAGACTCGCTCCTCATCCATCAGCATATGTGCCGCTTCCATTAAATTGTCCTCATCATCTGCTACAATTAGCAATAATGGATTGCCCAACTCATCCTCCACATATCTTACCATCGTTTGTTGTGCCAAATTATAGGTATCTGCGCCTGGTACGCTATTTGCCAAATCTATTTGAAGATACCTTTTCATCTCCTGTGGAAGATTTTCTGTAGTTGATACCACTATTTTATTTGTTATTCCTTTACTTGCCATGTCCTTATATAGGCTAATGGATATCTCATTCAAGTCAGTAGTATCAGTGCTGATGTCCGCCATAAGATACATCGCGGCTGCTATCTCGCCGTTTAATGCATCGTCTGGTATTATAATTCCTGTATTCTCGCCTGTAGGATTAATTGTAGAGATAAAAGGATAAGGGTAGTAATTTATCTGCTTTTCATTACTGACCAAATCATAACCTGCATATATGAAGGAATTAGCATCTATATTAACCCAGTTGGACATAGACTGATCCTCTGAACAGCCCTCAGAACTATATATTTTCACATATGATGAAATCTCCAGTAAATTAAAGCCTTCATTAATCTTATCGATAGGTATTGCAAAATACGCCTTCTGCTCCTCCCCCTTGCTATACTCAATAAAGCATGAATAGATGGGTAAGCCATTAATTAGAAAGGTCAGAGTAGCCGGTACATCATCAGTCACCAAACTACTTACCTCATAGGCAATACCTACGTATACATACTTCGTGTCCCAGTAGTTAGGTATATGAAAATAAAAGAAATTTTGAGCAAAAATGCCCTTCATTGCTCTGGTTGTCTCAAAGGAAAAATATTTTTGATAAGGTGTTTCCGGAATTTTAGGCACCACAGCATTTGCTTTATCAGTATTAATATTATTGGAATTCATAATAGCATCAATGATCCCTGGCTGCTTTTCTGAAGCCTCGGTTATTTCAGAAGCCGAAGTGGCTTCAGTATTCTTTTTCTCCGAGGTATCCTCCTGAACTGCTTCCTCCTGCTTGGTACCAGATGATTCCTCTCCATCGGTTAACTCCTCTATTTCAGTTAAATCCTCTGTTTCAAGTAAGTCCTCCGTTTCGGGCAGTTTATTTGTTTTGGGTAACTCCCCTGCCGTGAGTAAATCCCCCGTTTTAGGTAATTCCCCTACAGTAATATCTGCTTGTGATGCATATACTTTATTC
>DATESP010000096.1:0-3282 GCA_035270645.1 Mobilitalea sp.
TGGACATAGCAGAATCGAATTTTCCATTCCTGCCCGTGGACTAATCGGCTACCGTGGAGAATTCATGACTGATACCAAGGGTAATGGTATCATGAATACGTTATTTGACGGCTATGGTCCTTATAAGGGCGATATCCAATATCGTAAGACAGGCAGCCTAATTGCCTTTGAATCCGGAGAAAGTGTTACCTATGGCCTATACGGCGCGCAGGAACGTGGTATCCTCTTTATCGGAGCTGGTGTTAAGGTCTATTCTGGAATGGTAGTCGGACAGAATCCTAAGGCCGAAGACATAGAAGTTAATATATGCAAACGCAAGCAGATGACAAATACAAGATCTTCCGGTGCAGATGATTCACTCAAGCTATCACCACCGAAGATACTGAGTTTGGAACAGGCACTGGAGTTTATCGAGACTGATGAATTATTGGAGATTACTCCCCAATCCATAAGAATTCGGAAAAGAATTCTTGATGCAACTCTTCGTATGAGAAGTAGACGTAATAAACAAAGTAATTAATAACGTAAAAAAGAGGTGTTGCAGCTGCAACGCCTCTTTTACGTTAATTACTAAGTTCTTTGATGTCTTGTAATCTCTTCTCAGGGTAATTCCCGATTTCTCTACTATTCTTTATATGGTATTGAGCCATAACATCTTTAAAATAAGTCTTCAATGTATCCTTCGAAATGATTTTTTTGTTATTTTTGTCTCTTGAAATCTTAATCATAGACTTCTCAAAAGCCCCCAATGCACTTAGTGCTTTAGGTCCATACCACGAAAAGGCGTCATATATAGAATCAACTAAATCTTTCTCCTTCTCCGTCAGATATTCCTCATTACACTCCAACATATGAACGCCACAACGTTTCATTCCATCATATATTTTTTGGTAAGGAATATGTTCATTGTTAATGGAATAATCCTCTTGAAATAGCTCCCTATCATATAATGCCAAGGAAAAGGCCTGAACATAATAAAGTAGAAATTGAATATAGCTTGCGCAAATTTCACCATCACTCTTGTTCACGATATAATAGGCTACTGAACAGATTTTTGAAGACATAATCTTCGTTAATACAGCTCGGCTGCTCTTCTTAAATGCAACACCGGTCAAGCATTCCTTTCGTTTCACAAGTAAATCATAGTAAAACTCCGGATCATTAAGAATAATCTTAAGTTTATTCGAATATTCTTTAGTTGGAATATCTCCCTCCATATAACGGATAATCGTTGTTTCCCCCCACCCTAGCAGCTTAGCCAGTGGCTTCTTGCCAATACGATACCTGTCAAGAATTAATTTGATTTCTTCTGCAGAAATGACTTCTTCATTCTCTGCCTCATATCTGTTCCCTCTCATATCCCAACTCCTCAGTCAAAAACAGTATCATTTGTAAGTTACTTTTACCCAGAATATATATTAACATTATTTTATATGGATGTATATGGAACTTTAGCATTATATTCACAAGGATTGCTAAAACTTTCTAAACTCATTAACATCATGTACTATAATCTTAAAACCCTTTATCAAACGGTCAAACATACCTACGCGATAGAGGTTCACGATAACCATTCCAACCGGAACCCCTAAAATCATACCTGGGACCCCATAAAGTCGATATCCTACAAACATAAAGGCAAGTGTAGCAAGCGGGGAGATGCCTATGCTGTCCCCCACCATCTTGGGCTGAAGTATCTGCTTTACAATCTGACATACAAGATAGATAACAACAATACCAATCGCTCTCATATAATTTCCCATAAACATGTCGATTAAAGCCCATGGCCATAGGATCGCTCCGGTTCCAAATACCGGGAGAAAATCCAGGAAGGCTATTCCTAATGCCAGTAGAAATGAATAGCTGATATAAAGTATCTCAAAGCCAACAAACATAATGACTGTAATAATCAGCATAATCTTAAATTGTGCCTTAAAATACCCACCTACCGCAGTCTTAAAATTATCATATATCAAAACCCAGCCAGTGCTAATGGAATTTGGCAAATTTCTTTTCAATTTACCGATCAGTTCATCCCTCTTTGCTATAAAGAAATAAGCAGACAATATGCTAATTATCGTTAGTAGGAATATTTCTGCTACATTCTTTGCAAAATTCCCGGCTGTATTAAGATTTAAAAGTTTGCTTTCATTGACATCAAAGTTTGTAATATTATTACTTATCTCATTAATAACATTATTAATGAGATTCTGCAGATTAACTGGAAGTGAAGCGGATAGGTCTCTCAAGCGCTCGGACAAATCATTAAATTGAAGCTCTAATTGTGTAAACAAATTCGGAAGATCGCTTGATAGGGACTTAAATTCTTTCACTATAAGTGCAATAATTAGATAAATCATACCGACAATGGCAGCAATGACTACCACTATGATAATAGCTGAACTATGCTTTCTAAGTATTTTAACCTTCTTTTCAAGGAACTTTACTAAGGGATTCGCTATCATTGACACAATCCATCCAATTACAAATGGCATAAAGAAACCCAGAATTTTGGGAAGTAGAAGAAAAACAAATAATACTATTACTATCGCAATTACAAAGTTTAGCATTATCTTCACATATATCTTCGCATCTCTCATAGTAACCTCCAGTTATGTCCTCATTTTACCAATTATAATACAGTCATCCGGAAAATTCAAGTAAGTTCAAGTAAGCCCAGTATACTTCAATACTGTCGTGATATACTTGCATTCCATCATCGTTGTATACTTGCATTCCATCATCGTGGTATACTTGCATTCCATCGTAGTATACTTGCATTCCATCGTGGTATATTTGCATTCCGTTGTGATATACTTGCTATCCGTCGATTATTTTTTCCCATGTCTCGAGAACAGCGTAAGGAAAAAAAGCAGGGCTGCTATAATTACTACGGTCGGGCCTGTAGCCGTCCCTGTGTAATAGGACAGTATAAGTCCAGTAATTCCGGAAAATAAGGCGATTACAACTGAAAACAAGTGATACTCACGCATATTAGTGGCAAGGTTTCTACTGGCCGCTGCAGGAAGGATTAAAAGTGCATTGATAATCAGTATCCCCACCCACTTGATAGAGAACATAACAATAACTGCCATCAGAACACTAAATAAGTCCTCGATAAGCTTACAGTTGATGCCCTTGCTTCTTGCCAGTGATACGTTCACCCCGACAGCATGTAATTTATTAAATCCGAGAACCCAGAATACGATTGCAATGATAAAAACTATAAATAACAGACCGAGTTCACCCACGTTAATACTCAGGATATCGCCGACCAGTAGA
>DATESP010000097.1:0-19331 GCA_035270645.1 Mobilitalea sp.
TGTCATATCTATGTTAAGCAGCCGAATATTTCCGGTAAGGCATCAAGGCAGTAATCTGTTCACACTCAGTATGAGGTAAAAGGGATTCGGTTGCGAATGATCAAAGATATGTATCCTATCCCGACATTACCGCTCTCGCCAATAACATATAATTAACTGCTCAGTACCTTCACAGTTAATGTCATCTTACGATGCCTATGCGCACAAAACGGATAAAATACATCCATTTTGGCGCTTAAGCTCTCGAATCCACTACGTGATTCTCGGGATTCTGAATAGTTAAAATATATAATTACTATATTATACTCTCACTACACTTTAATGTGACTACAGACCAACCTGATTTTATATTATACCAAATCGTCTGGCTTTCTCGAAATAATTAAAGTCTCTTTAGAAGTTCTTCTCTCTGAGTCTCATAACCTGGTTTACCAAGTAATGCAAACATATTCTTCTTATAGCTTTCCACACCAGGTTGATCAAATGGATTCACACCCAGCATATATCCGCTGACGCCACATGCAAATTCAAAGAAGTAAAAGAGCTCGCCGAGGAAGAATTCATTTTTCTCAGGAATAGAAACCATAAGATTCGGAACATTACCATCTGTATGTGCCAGTAGGGTTCCCTTCATTGCACTCTTATTAATAAAGTCCACATTCTTGCCTGCCAGATAATTTAGGCCGTCAAGATCTACATCTTCCTTCTCAACAATAATCTCTGCCTGTGATTGCTCTACATTAACTACGGTTTCAAACATAGTTCTCTGCCCATCCTGAATGAATTGTCCCATGGAATGAAGGTCTGTAGTAAAATCAACGGATGCAGGAAAAATACCCTTCTGATCCTTCCCTTCACTTTCTCCGAAGAGTTGTTTCCACCATTCTGATACAAAATGTAAAGATGGTTCATAATTTACTAGAATCTCTATGCTCTTACCCTTTTTCAATAATATATTACGCACTGCTGCATATTTCAGGGAATCATTCTGTTCATATGCATTCTCTAGACAATACTTACGCATAGATGCGGCACCCTCCATAAGCTTAAGGATATCCGCTCCACTTACGGCGATTGGAAGTAATCCCACTGCAGTTAATACGGAATAACGACCACCTACATCATCTGGCACTACAAAGCTCTCATATCCCTCTTCTGTAGCTAGATTCTTAAGAGCACCCATAGCTTTGTCAGTAGTTGCGTAAATTCTTCCTGCAGCTTCCTTCTTGCCGTATTTCTCATTTAATAATTTCTTGAATACGCGAAAAGCAAGCGCTGGTTCTGTAGTTGTTCCTGATTTACTTATGATGTTAATGGAGAAGTCCCTGTCACCTATTACCTGCATTAGATCCTTCATATATACACTGCTGATATTGTTTCCGACAAAATATATCTCCGGAGTCTTTCTTATTTCCTTCGAAACCGAATTATAGAAGCTATGTCTTAAGAATTCTATCGCTGCCCTAGCCCCAAGGTAGGAGCCTCCAATCCCAATCACTAGTAAAACCTCTGAATCCTTCTGTATCTTAGCTGCCGCCTTTTCAATTCGTGCAAACTCTTCTTTATCATAGTTTATTGGGAGATCAATCCAACCCAAATAATCACTTCCTGCACCGCTCCTACCAAGCAGCACTTCCTTTGCCGCAACTGTTGCATTCTTAATCATCTCTATCTCAGAAGCCTGGACAAATTTATCCGTTGCCGAATAATCAAAGCTAACCTTGTTGCTCATGTTATCATACTCCTTCTATTGTTTTCTTATATTCTAACAAACGCAACAATATTATTCAATAATCATTTTACAACTTATCCTATCTATGCAAAATATTCCTTGAGAATGTCCTCAATTAATTTTTCCTCCTGTGGGCTGATGCTTGTACCTTTTCCTTTACTGTCCGGCTCCTTATGGATATGTTTGTTCTCTATTATGTTTTCAATCACGTCTTTATCCATTTTCTCTTTACAGGCAGCGCTCTCATCCATTCCTTGTATCATATCTATATCCTGAGACTTTTTGATTTCTGCAAACTCTTCAATACTTTGATGTGACTTATGTTCCTCCTGAGAAACTTGCTGTTTAATTTCATTCTGTTGCTGTTTTCCCTCCGCCTTTTTCTTTAACTCGAGCCTTCTATTTTCCAAAGCTTCTTTCTCTTCCTTAAGCTTTAAGAGCTCTTCTTCCCTTCTCCTGGCGGCGGCCTTTCTTCTCTCCTCGAGCTTTCTTTGTTCTTCTTCCTTACGAACCAATTCAATCTTCTTTTGTTCCGCTTCCCGTTTTAGAGCTAAAGCTTTTCTCTCTTCCTCTTTCCTTTGCCTTGCTTCTCTTCTACGATTCAACTCATTCTTAGGGTCTTCCTTCGTCTGAACTACGGCAGCACTGGTCTGTTTTTTTGATTCCACCACATGAAAGTATTCTCTACGGAATTGCTCCAATAGCTCCGGATGAAAGACCTCTTGTTCCAGCCTAACTTTACAGAAATTCTCTAGGTAATCCATAAGGTTTAATCTAATCACCTGCTTTTTAGTAGCCAGATTAATTATCTTATCAACAAGAATTAGGATGGAGCCGGTCAGAATACCAGCTGCTCCTGTTCTCAAAATTAAGTCTTGTCCATATTCAAATAAGACTCCGAAAACTGTACTGATTGGAACAATAAGAAAGCTTATAAGAAGAAGTTGTCCACTAAAGCTTTCCCAGGTGGATAACAGAATCCCACAAAAACGATATCTTAATACATTCTTATCCACAAATGTATCCACATTATTAACACCTATTTTTAACTTGTAACAGGTCTCAAATTTCATCTTGATATGCTTTAACAGCTTATTCTTCGTAGCACCCAGGTTGTCCGATTCATGAATTAGATATATGTATACCAAATCCAAAATAAAGCGGGTTATTAGACCGAGTCCACACAGTCCTGCCAAAATATAAATTATGATGTTTTGACTAAATAAATTTTGCACGAAAAAAACCCCTCTCTTTTCCATAATTTTACATCAATTATAGCTTATATGATGTGTTTTGAAAAGAGAGAGGCGTTCAAAATTTATAGACACAAATCGAAATATTGCATCAACATTTGATTGAATAACAGTTTGTTTTAATTCTTATGACATAAAGCCACATAAAGTAGTTCATTATTCTTGTATCAGTTCTGGTAAGCTCAGATATGTATCCAACCCATCATCCGCCGTTTCAATGGTATAGCTTTTCGTTTCATATCCTTCCCTGATAAATGTAATTACATGACTTCCTATAACCTTTTGAAAGCTTCCAGGTGAAGTTCCCATAAAGTCACCGTTAAGATACACAGAGGCACCAACTGGATATTGTACATAAATCAAATGTTCCTCATCTATGATATATTCTTCCGTAGGTTCTTCATCAAAATCATCCCCGATCTCTTCACCAGGATAATTCCACTCATTATATTCCTGTCCGTCATCCTCATCTTCATCTTGAATTTCTCCCTCAGAGGGTTCCGTTCCCGGGGTATTACTTCCCGTAATTACTGTTACATCTACCGGCTTACTAGTTGAGGCTTCAGGAAGGTTAACCTTAATCTTCTTCCCAGCCGTATCCACTAAAATAGTTCCGGTATAGTCGGTATATCCACCTAGAGAAACCTCAGTAGTATGTTCACCATAAGATAATTCAATTGGATTGGCATAGGGGGTAAGCTCTCCGTCAATGAAGAGATCTGCTCCAAATGGAGTGATATCAAAGGTAACTCTGCCATGTTGTACCGCCTCAGGTCCCAACTCACTTAGATTAACTACTGTCTCCTTATTTCTGTATACTGTAATATTTTTTGTACCGCTATATACTCCATTTTCTACTGTAAGGTTAAAATTGCCCTCACGGACTGTCAGCCTAAGATCTTCGGTAACCTGTTGCATTGCCTCATAACCGACTGTAATGCTTCCTCCAAGAAAGGCTTCCTGGCCAGTCAGTGATACACTACCATGGCCCTTCGTAACCATAATGGTCCATATTGTCTGGTCATACCCGCCAAGGATCAGTTCATCCTGCTCTGCAAGATCATTCACCGTTATATAATTCCCATCATCTAAAATGACCAAATCATCCGTATATTTATACTTTGTCCTCGCTATTTTCATTACCTGGTCAATTCTGTCTATACTGAGATTAGTTACATTAATATATTCCCAAGTTTTCGTGGATTCTTGAAGCTTCATCAATTTGCGATCCTTCGATCGATAACCCACATCCACCATTTCTCCAATATCTAATTGACTTATGGCAATAACCTGGTCGTACTTATCCTTTATATCTGTAGCTCCCGTATAGTAAAGACTCTTTTCTTCCTCTCGGTTTATGTCAAACAAGGTAATCCGAAGCCCTATGGTATCGATTTCTTTTACGATAGCCAACATCTCTATATCATATGGTTCTGAGGTTTCTTCCTGCTTGCTTTCGATCTCCTTAATCTTTGCAGGCTGTGGACCACCCACCTTCGGTTTCGTATCCTCCGCAGCGCTCAGCATAGTAATGATTAAGATTAACGAGAAGAGAGTCAATCCAATCAGTACGCTTATGATTGGTTTACTGTTTATCTTATTCTGCTTCTTATATCCCTTATCCATTAGTTTATAATCCTCTATTCCTCGTAGCAGGTTACTAATACACATTTCTATACTTTTATGCTAGTTAAAGTTTACTTTCAGCCTATTGAAATGTTTTTATCCTACACTATTATATTCTAAATATGGTGTTTAGGCAAGCTTATAGGATACTTTCCAGCTTTCTTAAAAACATCTCTTTTTTTACATTTTGTTCTCCAATACTATTAAGTTTCTGTATGTTCCTCCCTGATACCCAGGCCTTCTTTCCGTTATAATAGAAATTTGTAATCTTCCAGAATTTCTCTGGATAAAGTAGGAGCAGATACAATATTCCCAGTTCCTCCTTAGATAGTGTCTTAACCTTATCATAGGACTCAATCATTTTGCTTCCATATAGGATATCCCAATCATTTTTTTCCATAACCTTTCTTACAAACTGGTAGAGATCAGCAACCTGTAAGCCTATATATGCTTTTTCAAAGTTTGTAGTGGCAATCGCTTGGGTACATGCTACAGAGAGTTCGGTAGCTGATAATTGCTGCCTATTAACCCACCCCGGCGGAATATATATCTTTGATACAGGCTCCTGCTTATTTTGAAGAACAATAATATTATGGTAGGTATAATTACCGTGGCAGACTCTTCTCTGTTCAATTGACTCTAGCAGAAGTTCGGCATAGTATGACCCAGACAATCTATCTGCTGCTTGGAGCCCTTGTTCATAAAAGTCATCATAATAATTCAAGTAAGATATCTCAAATTCATTTTTTTGTTTCTTATCCCTGATATATGCCTTGACCCTTCTTAGTTCTCGGTTTCTCTTTTCAAAAGTTTCCGTCAGATTCCCTGCGATGTTGTGCTCAAGCTGTTCCTTCGTAAAATCGACATTATTTAGAGTACAGTGTAACTTTGCCAGGTTGGCAGAAGCCATCTCAATCTGTGTTAATTCCTTTAGATTACATTCTTCTCCCCAAAACCAGTTTTTCATAATATACTGACACCCTATAGTGTCTTCGGAAACAATATCATCATCAAGAGTTTTCACAAATAGATCTGTGTTATGATATCCGTGTTGGAATAGATGTTCCTTCACCTTATTCTCAAAAAAAGCCCGGTTTCTTGATCCTTCAAAGCATTTGAAAAGCTTCAAACCGCAATCAGTCTCAAGCAGAAATGCCCCTCTGGCTCTATATATATTAAATATCTTAAGATGATATTTTTTTAATGCCTCCTGGCTTCTATCCTCCACAGCAAACCCCCCTTAACAAATGATAATACCCGTCTTACTAATATTATGATATATCACTCTATTTAATGAATAAAATAAAGTATCCGACAAGGCAGATTATCTGAAAGAGTGATAAATTATCAAATTGATAAAAGACAATACACACGAGTGTGCATTCTAAAAGTGAACTATGTTCGTTTGGGAGCATTTTTTTGTCATCAGACGAACTTTTTATTACATAAAAATGGCCTTAGAAAAATTCTCTCAGGAATATCTCTAAGGCCATATAGCTGGTGTAGGGTCACACCTTATAACGTTTTTGCCAGCTCCAGAAGAGTTTCTCTCTTGTTTAGTGACGGATTCTCTAATACACTCGCTAACAGTTGGTTCAGAATCTCCCCAAGCTCTCTACCTGGGCGGTAGCCCTCTGCAATTAGGTCATTGCCATTGATTTTAAGCTCCTTTAAACTGACACAATCCTCTCGTTCCACCATCTCCTGGTATAATCTGCGTGCTTCTTCTAGCCTGTGGAATTTTTCTTCGTTATGCGCTGGGTTCTTAGCCGAGGTATCTGCATGATTTACTTCAAATATGAGCTCCATATACTCTCTACCGATTTTCGATGTAGCTTTACGCATTCCTGTTGGCGTTAGTACAAAGCGGTAATCGTGCCAACGTATTAGATGCACCACAGAATTAAGAGTATCATTATCGAACTTTAAATCCCTCAGAATACGTTTTGCAGTTAAAGCCCCCTTCTCCTGATGTCCATAAAAATGATCCTGCCCATCCTTACCGATAACCCTTGTATTCGGCTTCTCAATATCGTGGAGCAACATCGTCCATCTAAGAATAGTTCTTTCCCTACTTGTAAAACGTTTATCTCCAGCTTTACCAGCCACAGATGAAACCGCCATTATAGAATGCCCTCCCACAGAATATGCATGGTGTATATTATTCTGGTTGGTTTTCATCATTGCATCAAATTCAGGAAGAATTATTCGTGAAATTCCAACTTCATATAGAAGCTTTAACCGGTCAGGGTGATCCGAGATCAACAGCTTGGTTAATTCCACTCGAATACGTTCAGCACTTATGTTAGTGAGAAGTCCAGCTTTTTCTTTTACCGCCTTCATTGTCTCTGGTTCAATCTCAAAGCCCAACTGGGCCGAAAAACGGACTGCCCGTAGGATTCTAAGCGCATCCTCAGTAAAGCGTTCCTCAGCACTCCCCACACACCTAATTCTACCCTTTTTTAGGTCCTCAATACCTTCAAATAGATCAATCATACCCTCTAAATCGTTATATGCCATTGCATTTATCGTAAAATCCCTACGTCGCAAATCTTCTTTCAGGCTCGAAGTGTATTGAACCTCCTTCGGATGTCGGTTATCTTCATATTCCCCGTCCAAGCGGTAGGTTGTCACCTCATAATGCTCCTTATCCAGAAGAACGGTAACAGTTCCATGTTGAATGCCGGTATCTATGGTCCTTCGAAATAACCTCTTAACTTCAAGAGGTGTAGCTGAGGTCGTAATATCCCAGTCCTCAGGTTCTTTCCCAAGAATCATATCTCGTACACAACCTCCGACGACATAAGCTTCAAAGCCACTCTTCATGAGGACTTCTATTATTGTTTTAACTTTATCGGGTATCTGAATCTTCATGAGGAACCTCCAAACTACTGATCAGTCTTTGCTTAATATGCTTTGCCCCAGTAAGCCATGGATTTGGCGGGCTTACCACAACACACGCAGGTATCTGTGAAATGTTCTTGTTCAAAAGGCATACAGCGCGAGGATGCTCCTGTCCTGTCCTTTATTTCTTTCTCACACGCTTCGTCTTCACACCACATTGCCTTGATAAATCCCGGCTTTTCTGCAATAGTCTTTTCAAACTCTTCTAGGTTAGTTGCATAATAGGTATGAGAATCTCGATGAACTCTAGCTCTTTCGAGCATATCAGACTGCATCAGATCAAGCACCTCTTGAACTTTACTCTCCATATCGTCTAGATTTACAATGAGTTTCTCGCGGGTGTCCCTGCGGACAATAACTGCCTGGTTTGCTTCGATATCCTTAGGACCGATCTCTATACGAAGTGGTATGCCCCGCATCTCCTGTTCGCTAAATTTCCATCCAGGACTCTTATCGGAATCATCTACCTTTACTTTAAAGCCACCTAATCTATTCTTAAGTTCATACGCTTTATCAAGAACTCCCTCTTTATTCTGGGCGATCGGGATAACCATAACCTGTATTGGTGCAATCTTAGGAGGAAGAACCAATCCGCTATCATCACCATGAACCATGATAATGGCACCTATAATTCTTGTAGATAAACCCCAAGAGGTCTGATGTACATATTGTAAAGTGTTATTTTTATCTGTATATTGAATATCAAAGGCTTTAGCAAAACCATCCCCGAAGTTATGGCTTGTGCCTGACTGCAGAGCTTTACCATCATGCATCATTGCTTCTATCGTATAGGTTGCATGTGCTCCTGCAAATTTCTCCTTCTCTGATTTGCGTCCCTTAATCATAGGGATAGCCAATACTCTCTCACAAAAATCTGCATATACGTTCAGCATCTGAATGGTTCTCTGCTCCGCTTCCTCTGCCGTTGCATGCGCAGTATGACCTTCCTGCCATAGAAACTCCATAGAACGAAGGAAAGGTCTAGTCGTCTTCTCCCAACGCACTACTGAACACCACTGGTTATAAAGCTTCGGAAGATCTCGGTGGGATTGAATAATCTTGGAATAAAAATCGCAGAACAATGTTTCTGAAGTAGGACGTATACAGAGTCTTTCCTGAAGTGGCTCCAAACCTCCTTGGGTTACCCATGCAACCTCAGGAGCAAAACCCTCCACGTGATCCTTCTCCTTCTGTAGAAGACTCTCCGGGATAAATAAAGGCATATATACATTCTCTACACCAGTCTCTTTAAAATCTGCATCCAACTGTTTCTGTACATTTTCCCATATTGAATATCCGTTCGGTCTTAGTATAATGCAGCCCCTGACGCTTGAGTACTCAATCAGTTCCGCTTTCTTTACAACATCCGTATACCATTGTGCAAAATCCTCCTCCATTGAGGTAATTGCCTCTACTAGCTTTTTATCCTGTGCCATAATAATCCTCCTCACATCATATTAATTAGGTTAATTTTACGGCTCTTTTTAATGTGTTTTAAGCAACAAAAAAAGCCCTTCTATCCTCAAGGGACCGAAAGACTCGGCGGTACCACCCTAATTAGCTGAAAATCCAGCTCTCTCCATAGCCGTTAACGCCGGCGCTACGTTGCATTTTGGGGAAAAGTTCCTTTCATGCAAGGCTCCGAGGCAGGTTCAAAAACTGCTGTATAAGAAGCTCACACCACTGCTTCTCTCTCTGGAATACGCCGGTTTTCTACTGTTCCCCATCAACACCTAATAATGTACCTTATTTTATTCCAGAAAATCTGCTTTGTCAAGCGAGACTTCCCATACGTTTCTCTTATTCTCCTTAATAGGTCACTTTATCGTTACGTGAATCGTTTGTTTTCTCAGTTGTTACACTAACTACCGTTATTATTATAATTAATCCTATCGGACCTAGAATAAATCCTGCAATCGAAAAAAGTCTCACACCGATGTACATAGCAACCAGAGTATATAAAGGCTTGATGCCAATCCGGTTGCCAATCAGCTTTGGTTCTAGTACTTCACGAAGAATCTGACATATCAGAAAAATGGTAATAAGAATTGCTGCCGAATATATATTTCCATTGATCAACATAATAATACTCCAGGGAATGTATACTATACCACTTCCCAGTATTGGCAAAGCATCCATAATTGCTATAACGATTCCAAGTAACAGCGCGTAATCATTTCCAAGAATAGTCAGTCCGAGAACGCAAATTACTGCCACCATCAGCATAATGATGATCTGAGAACGAAGGTAAGCAACTCCAGCATCGGCTAGTTTTTCTGTAACTCGATGTACATCTTGATAAAAATCATTGTTCTCATATTTCTTTTGAAAAGCAGGAAGCTCCTTAACGATTAAAACCGCTGATACAAGAATAATTAATATAACACCGATAACTGCGATCATTGTGATTGTAACCGAGATTGTACGTTGGGTAATACCAGGCATTATATTCGTTTTGATCTTGTCGACCATCTGTGTCAGGTTATCATCTACAACATTACGAATGGTTCCCTTGTATAATCCGAACATATTGTCACAGCCTTTGCAGATTGAATCTAGCTTAACGGATATGGCATCAAGATATATGGGTAAATTCTTAATAAATGCAACCGTTTGTTTCATAAGTGTGTTACATAGATGAAATAACCCAATCCCTACCAATCCTACCAGTACAATTAAGGATACTGTGCCACCGACAATTCTAGGAAGCTTGACACGTCGGTATAGGAATTCGGTAGATGGACGTATGATCCAAGCTAAAAAATAAGCAAATAGGAATGGAAGAATTAATGGAAGAATAAACCGAAATCCCAGATATACACCAAGGGTGGTTACCACTATAATAAGAAACCGTGTCTGTCTTGCTCTAGTCCCGTCCTTTAACTTCATCTAATCACCCCCGATATTTCTGAAATTGAATTGGTAATTCAAATCAATTCTTATAATCAAAAAGAGAATTCATGTTATTGAATTCTCTTGTCTTTATTGTTTATTGTCTGTCAAATTAGTTCTTATATCCTCGGGGATAATTTGAAAAAATAAAACCAATATTATCTTTTAACGTCTTAACTTTCTAAAATTTAATTACTTCTATAGGTATAAAGCAAACCTCAGCATAATATGCCGCCTTCGCGTAATCTAGGCCTTCAACCACAAGATAATCATCCTCTGATTTCTCCACCTCAACCTTAATATTATTTACGATAGGCATATTCATATATTCCTGAATCAAACCATTAAGTCTTTTTTTGTCATCTTCCTCAGAGTCCTTGCCAAAAAGTAACCGTTTCGGAGATAACAGCAGTTTTGTGCAAGCTGTAGGATTTTTCTCATATTCCTTAGCTTCCCTTAAAATAACATCGGCAATTGTATCCGGTGTACAATAGGTACTGTCAATCACAAGATTATAGTTTGAATAGTCCATATAGTTCAAATTATAGATTTCTTTATAGCGAACACACTCAGTCGCTGCCCGTGCTGCAAGCAGATTCTTTGCCTCTTCAAGTGAAGCATATTTCTCTTCCTTACCTCTATCATCATTTATGACACGCCCAGCAGCCGTATCTAGACTTACCGATACGAATACCTTAAAGGATTGTTCAACGAAATTCCAGGCTAGTCTGGAGTCAAATATGATGTCTTTATCCTTATTATCTCTGGAAATTCGGGTAACCGCATCATCAATCATCCTATCATATTTCTGATCACTTCGCATCAGCTCATTAAGCTCCAAGGTAGTCATATTCATCTCTCTGGCCAGTTCTCTTTGGACCTTTCCTGTGGAATAAATTTCAAAATTATATCTTTCACCTAAAAGCCTTGCAACAGTTGACTTTCCGCTTCCCAGATTACCTGTAATAGTGATATGCATTAATTCTACCTTCCTTTACTACCTTATCTGTTCTCAATTTATTAAAACAATTTGTAACTGCTCAGTGCCTTCGCAGTTACATTTGCACTACAAAATGGATAAAATACATCCATTTTGGCGCTGACTCACTCGAATCCACTGCGTGATTCTCGGGGGTTCTGAATAGTTACAACAATTTATTCATTTCATTAATAATGTATTATAGCTGATGCCAATATAAAAAACAAGTTCCAAGCTTTTTTCATAAATCACCTTAGTTTCCTTGCTATGATATTAGATTCTCTTTCATAACGTTAATCTCCATTAATATCCCACTCCGAGTAGCTCATGATTTCTGCCACTTCATAATAATCAATATCGCAAAATGAGTTATTTACAATATAAAGCTACACCTTAAATCGATAACCTACTCCCCAGATTGTCTCAATGTATTGGGGCTTTGAAGTACTGTATTCCACTTTCTCACGAATTTTCTTAATATGCACGGTTACGGTAGCAATATCACCGATGGACTCCATATCCCAAATCTCCCGGAACAATTCGTCCTTAGTATAAACATGGTTCGGATTCTCGGCCAAAAATGTTAGCAAATCAAATTCCTTTGTGGTAAATATCCTTTCTTCACCATTTAGAAATACCCTCCTTGCAGTCTTATCGATTTTGAGCCCTCGAATCTCAATGATGTCATTCTCTTTTATACCGGAGCCAATTAATCTCTCATACCTTGCCAGATGTGCCTTCACCCTGGCAACCAGCTCACTTGGGCTGAAGGGTTTCGTCATATAATCGTCCGCACCCAGACCCAGTCCTCTAATCTTATCAATATCATCCTTTTTGGCAGATACCATAATTACAGGGACATTCTTCTCTTTCCTTATTTGTTTACAGATTTCAAAACCATCCACCTTGGGCAACATTAGGTCCAGAATGATTAAGTTAAAATCTCCGTTTATTGCCCTACTTAATCCGACATCCCCAGCAGTTTCCACCTCAACTGCAAAACCGCTGAGCTCCAGATAGTCTTTTTCTAGCTCCGCTATTGCCACCTCGTCTTCAATAATTAATATCTTATCCATCGCTACCTCCATGAACCGTTCTACGGCTTGTCAAATGTTAGGCAAATATATGTTGATTATTTTGTGCCAGCCACTATACGGCCTTCTCTTTTCAATACAACTTATTTGTCAGGCATATTACTCTTCTTTAGGGTAAAGCTAATTATAGTTCCTTCTCCGAGTATACTACTCGACCATATCTTTCCGGAATGATCCTCAATTACCTTTTTAGAGATAGCGAGACCTAGACCGCTTCCGCCCTTTCTGGAATTTCTTGATGCATCCGCTCTGTAAAATCGATCAAATATATAGGGAATATCAGCAGTTGGTATGCCGCCTCCATTATCCTCTATATCAATTTGAACATAATCTCCTATATCGCAAATTCTGACTACTATCTTTCCCTCCGCTTTATCTAGATATTTCACTGCATTCTGAATGATGTTGTTAATTACCCTTTTAAGTTGCTCTGCATCTGCAACAACCTGTACCTTCGAATCTACAGTATTTTCATAAGTTACTTTAATATTCATAACCTCTAGATCAAGGGCAAGATCCTCGATACAGTCATCAAAATACTCTTGCAGGTTAATGTCCTTGAAGGTATATGGAATAGTATTGCTGTCTATCTTAGCATAATAGGCCAGCTCATCTACAAGAACAGACATGTCATTTGCTTTCATACAAATTGTCTTTAGATATTTTTCTTGTTTTTGAGGCGTATCTGCCACCCCATCCATCAGTCCCTCTGTATAGCCTTTAATAGCTGTCAGCGGTGTCTTTAAATCATGGGATATATTGCTGATAAGTTCCTTGATATCTTCCTCATATTTCAGTCTGTCCCCAATCAGCTCCTTAAGGCGGATTCTCATTTCCTCAAAATCCTCACAGAGATCTCCTATCTCATCATCAGTGTCCGAATAAACACCATAACTTAAGTTCCCGTCCTTCATCTGGTTCGTAGCAAACCTGAGAATGTTTAACGGTTTTATTATACTTCTGTAGATCCAGAATATTAGTATAGAAGCTGTAAATAAAATAATTACTATAAAGGATATCATACTTTGCACTGCAACTGTCTTAAGCTGAGGTACCAGTATATTCAGATCGGTAATTACGAATATAGTCCCTTCTCCGCCATCGGAAAAATAAAAGTCCTGTGCCTTAACTAAGAATGGATACTTGCCTCCAAGATAGGTACCACCATCCACATCCATACTTATCATTCCAAAACCCGGAAGAATGTCGGCAATTAATTCCAGGTCATCTTTGCTCCCGGTATATATGAACTCATTGTTATATCTCACAGCCAGAAATGAATATTTTTCCCTGAGTTTTAAATTAAGTTTCCTGTAATACTCCGGATCCTCTAGCTTCTCCGGATTTTTTAAGGCTTTCAGCTTAATCTCGTTATAGACACCTCTTGTCAGACGATTATAAATCTGAATCGGATTTGTAATTACTTGAATGGTCTTAGTCTCCACATCATAGGATTGGTGGATGGAATTCATCTGAAGACGTACTATGGTACTAGCAGAGACGGCTATCAGTATGACCGGCATTACTATCATTATCACAAATGCGATTATCAGCTTGTCTTTTAGTTTCATAGTCTCTCCTTGATGCTTTCCTTTATTAATATAGGTTAAAAACAGTATATCATAAAGGGGCTTTTATTGTATAGGACTCAATTTTTATAAAGAATTAGAGGGTGTTTAGAAAACACCCTCCTTATATGTAGGTGCGCCCGGCGGGCGCACCTTTAATTGATGTACTTGCTTCTACTTGATGTACTTGTTTCTACTTGATGTACTTGTTTCTACTTGATGTACTTGTTTTTAATTGATGGGTTTGTTTTTAATTGATGGGCTTAATAATTGTTTGTTTACGTTTATCAGCCTTTTTAATCATAATATAAGCAAATACCATTATGAAACCAATTACGCTTGTAATTACTCCTATGATTATTCCTCTGGTAAAGAGTGCCGATACCATTGGCTTAATTGATTTATATAAATTCTCAATCTCCTCAAAAAGATTTGCTTTTATTAAATTACCTACTAGCATTGCCAGGGCGAATATAACTCCGGCTATTAAGACAGGAATACCAATATGGCTTAATGGCGCTTTGAGCCTTCTGTGTAAATAACATATCCAAATCAATATTCCCAATAGAATAACAGCTGAGGCGATTAATATTATCATAATCGTGGTGTTGGATAATAATTTTTGTATCCACTCTATATTGTTTTCTTCCAATATTCTATCAATCTCATCAAGAGATATGCTTTTTAATATATCTTCCTCCTCAAGGTACTTCTCAAGGTCATCTAGGTCGTTCGGGGTAATCTCTAATCCAGCAACATCCATGAAAATCTCTTCATTAGCCTCTACTAGCCGGACAATCTCACGAGGGGATATCTGATCGGGCTTTCTACCAGTAACAGCATAACTTGCATATTGTGATAATTTGTCTGAGAGATAATCCGAGAAAGTAGCTTTCTCTAAAATCTCCTCAACATCACCTCTTGACACATCCACATTGCCGTGTTCAGACAAAGCTTCGTAAATGATATCAACTGTTGTATCTCCCTCTTCTATATCAATATCCATCTCGTTTTCTGTCAGAATATCACTCAGTTCTATTGTGGTATAATCTATCTTTTGTAAAGCGGTATTCATTGTCTTAGTTGACAAGGTAACCTTGGCAAACAGCGAAGATATAAGCAACAATGTCATAATAAATGCAAGAACTGAAAGAAAAACAGACGCAACCTTAATTCCAATTCCAACCTCTTTAATCGGTTTGTCTATATTTTGATTGGCAGATATTAGATCCGGCTTGATTAACATCGCCATTTCCTTCGCCGATATCTCTTCACTTGCTGTCGCTTCTTCAGCTTCTGCAACTTCGTCAACTTCTGCAAGTTCTGCGACTTCTACAACTTCTTCAATTTCTGCAAGTTCTGCAACCTCCTTATGTATCTGAGGTTCTATCGAAGCTTCTATCTCCGGTTGAACTATACCTGTCAGAATTTCAGGCTGAGGCTGAGTATTTGACTCTTTCGCGTGCTGCTCCGGAACAACCATAGTCATCTCAGATTGCGGCTGAGTATTACTTAATGGCTCTTTAGTCTCCTGCTTCACTACAACCACTGGTACCTCCGGCTGTGGCTCTGCATATACTTGATTTATTGACAACTCCACATAATGTTTATTTCTTGTCCCGCATACCTTACAAAACTTATCCTTTGATTCAATTTTATTACCACATTCTACACAAAACACATTATACTCCTCCTTTAACTTGATAGTATAGCAACCTTCTTATATGATATCTTAACATATTTTAACAGAAATAAATAGTCTTTTTAACCAATATCCACATTGTCGTTCTCTCATTAGAAAACAGTAAAAAACCAAATTAAGTTTCTCCGATGCAAGAAAATACATTGCTCCTTGTAAACTTAATTTGGTTCTGATTTGTTTAGCTTATTAATTTAACTATTTTAGATAACCCCTTAAAATCTCCGCCTTATCAACTTGTTCCCAAGATAGCTCCAAATCGGTTCTGCCGAAGTGTCCATAGGCCGCTGTCTGCTTATAAATCGGCTTTCTTAAATCCAGCATCTTTATGATACCTGCAGGTCGTAGATCAAAATGTTTTCTTATAATAGCTACAAACTCTTCCTCAGATAGTACTCCTGTTTGGAAGGTGTCTACCATGACGGAAGTCGGTTCTGCGACACCGATTGCATAAGAGAGTTGAACTTCACAACGCTTGGCAAGTCCGGCAGCAACAATATTCTTAGCAACATAACGTGCTGCATAGGAAGCGGAACGATCAACCTTTGTACAGTCCTTCCCAGAAAAAGCGCCACCTCCATGTCTTGCATATCCACCATAAGTATCAACAATGATTTTTCGCCCAGTCAGTCCACTGTCTCCGTTCGGCCCTCCGATTACAAAACGTCCTGTCGGATTAATGAAGAATTTGGTCTTATCATCCACAAGTTCCTTTGGAAGAACTTCATCCAGTACATAGTGCCTAATATCTTTCCTGAGCTGTTCGATACTAACTTCCTCATCGTGTTGAGTGGAAAGGACCACAGCATTTAAATGTACTGGTCTGCCATCTTCATCATACTCTATGGTGACCTGGGATTTTCCGTCTGGACGAAGATATCTTAAGGTTCCATCCTTCCTAATTTTAGTAAGCTGCCTTGTCAATTTATGTGCCAATGAAATAGGGTATGGCATAAGTTCCTCTGTCTCATTAGTAGCATAGCCGAACATCATTCCCTGATCCCCTGCTCCTATTGCCGCCATTGCTTCATCATTTGTGGTGAGCTCCTTCGCTTCTAGAGACTTGTCCACTCCTAAAGCAATATCTCTGGATTGTTCATTAAGTGATACAATTACGCCACAGGTGTTTGCATCAAATCCGTAGTCAGATCTATCATAGCCGATCTGACGTATGGTATCCCTTACAATTTTCTGAATGTCTACATATCCTTCCGTAGTAATCTCACCCATAACAAGAACCAGTCCTGTAGTAATCGCCGTCTCACAAGCTACCCTACTCATTGGATCCTGTTCTAATAGAGCATCTAGCACTGCGTCTGATATCTGATCGCAAATTTTATCTGGATGTCCTTCTGTTACTGATTCTGATGTAAATAATCTTCTTTGCATGATTCCTCCTTACTGCCACTTAAGTGGCTTTATCTCACACGGAGATAAAAATTATGTTGACTTGGGAGCTTTTCTATTAAATAGGATAAACTTTCCTAATCAATAAAATAAGCCCACAATATGCGGACTTGATACAAATTAAATCAAATCCTCTTATTGTTCGATTGCTCGCTCAGGTTGGCACCTTCCATTTAAAGGGGTTGCCGTGACTTCATAGAGCCTTTACTCTCCGTCACTCTGAATAAGAGAAAAATATAAAATATTAAATTAATTTCTTAATTATCTATGATAGTATACCGAAATAGTTGGTTCGTCAATACCTTTTTTCTAGCATAATATTAATATCAAACTATAAATCCTACGAAAATAAGTATTCATCAATTGATATGGGTTGAAATAAATTGTATGACTAAATACACCAAGTTATATGTATTGCACAAATAATATGTGTTTTATCACGAATAATAGGCCGTTTTCAACAAAATGATTGACTTTTAGATCGTTCTTTCATATACCGTAACTACATTATATTGTATTAATCATTTCATTTTAGTGACGGACTTCTCATGAAAGGAGTGCCATATATTCGATTCTTATGGCAGAATAATTTTATGAAGATTATTAAAATATTAATAAGCCAGGCTATACCTGGTATGATTGTCGCTGATGATGTCTATACCAAGGATCATCATCTTATCATTGCCAAGGATACTGCCTTGTCTGATAGAATTATCACACGACTTGAGTTTTATTCAATTTCCGATTTATATGTTATGTCTGAAGAAAATCTGCAAGAACAAGAGACCCAGTTTATCGAGACAACCTATTATGAAAAAGTTCTCAAAAGTGAGGCCTTTCAACGCTTTAATAAAGCCTATATGAGTACTGTTTCGGAATTTAAGAGCTCCCTTGATAGAATAGCTTCCGGACAGAAAGAAATAGATACCAAACAATTATTGTCATATATGAATAACCTATTATATCAAAGTGATTCGAATATTGCATTATTTACTATGCTTCATTGCATGAGGGAGTATGATGATACGACATATATCCACAGCTTGAATGTTTCATTGATTTGTAATATTATCGGTAAATGGCTCAACTATACACCGGAAGATCTTGAAGTAATTACTTTGTGTGGTCTACTCCATGACGTTGGAAAGCTGATGATTCCTTCAGATATAATTATGAAACCGGCAAAGCTTTCTGATGAGGAATTTACCACAATTAAGACCCATACCTTACGTGAGTATAATATTCTAAAGGATAAAAACATCGATTTAAGAATAAAGTATGCTGCCCTGATGCACCATGAAAGGTGTGATGGAAGTGGCTACCCATATGGTTTCACAACCAACCAAATCGATTCATTTTCTAGGCTTGTAGCTATTGCCGATGTCTATGATGCCATGACATGTGCCAGAGTATACCGTGGCCCCTTATGTCCTTTTGAAGTTATCAGTATATTTGAAATAGAGGGTTTAACAAAATACGATCCAAAGTATATCATGACCTTCCTCGAAGGTGTCGTTCAGACATATATTAATAACAATGTTATACTCAATAATAAGCAGGAGGGCGAGATTATTATGATTAATAATTTTGAACTTTCGCGTCCTATCGTTAAAGTCGGAAATCAATTTGTCGATCTAGCGAAGCATCGAGACCTATATATTGAAAGCCTAATATGATTTAGTGAATTCCACCAATTTATATCCTTCTCAATGAGAAAAGGACTTTAAAAAGTCCTTTTCTCTTATTAATAAATATTCTCTGTTCTAACTCACCTTTAACTTAAACTTACGGATTGCTTTTGAATCCTCCGAGTCTATCTTCGCCATATTGGCACCCAGTTTCTGCATCTTTGATTCAAAGTTCTCATATCCGCGTTCAATAAATTCTACATTTTCTACGATGGTATAGCCTTCTGCCATTAATCCTGCCATAACTAGCGCTGCGCCGCCTCGTAAATCCGGTGAATACACGATAGCTCCAGTAAGCCTGTCAACTCCAGTAATAATTGCAGTATTACTCTCAACCACCTTAATAGATGCTCCCATCTTAGTTAACTCGTCCACATACTTGAATCTATTCTCGAAGATACTCTCAGTTACAATACTAGTACCAGTAGCTACAGACAATAAGGTTGTCATCTGTGGTTGCATATCTGTTAAGAACCCCGGATATACTAA
>DATESP010000098.1:0-11576 GCA_035270645.1 Mobilitalea sp.
AGGATAGTAAATGTATTCTCCTAAAAGAGAAGTTGGTTGAGAGATTTTCAATTCAGGATATGAAGATGTATCCCGTAGGATGTGTAATCGGAACCCATGCGGGGCCTGGTGCATGTGTCATAACTTATGTGAAAGAATAGATGCCTCGTACGATATATACCGAGACGTAATTAATGTGGAAGCCCCCCCCGAGATAAGTGCGGTTCACAATACGTACCTGTCATAAGGGGGTTCTTAGCATTTATATATTCAGCAGTGTCTATGCATAATCAGCTAATCACCATGTTTTGGGATGGGTGGAATATATTACAAATATATATATTAATTGTTACATAAATATTAAATATATTGTTGACATGTTAACAATTGTGTAATACAATGTTTTAAGAAATTGAACTTGTAAATTACATAAGACTGACAGGAGACAATTACATGAAGAAGAAAAATATATTTCGCATAGCAACTATCTGTATGACAGCAGCCATAGCATTTACTCCAATAAATGCTTCTGCTTCATCCCTACTGAGGAAGGGTTCGAGAGGATATGAGGTAAAGCAGGTACAGATGACACTCCAAGAACTAGGGTACTTTACATATCCGAAAGCAACAGGCTATTTCGGAAACATTACGTTAAATGCAGTGAAAAAATTCCAGAGAGATAACGGTATCAAACAAGATGGACTTGTCGGAAGACTAACCAAAAATGCATTATCTGAGAAAGAAGACGATATTGAAACATCAGACATTACCAACCTTAGCGCAAATAAAGTTAAGGCAGCAACTGCAGGGGATATCGCATCTAATAAAAAAGGTGACTTGAATTGGTTTTCAAAGGTACAATACATATTTGATAGGGGAGACGTTGCGGTAATAACAGACGTCGATACCGGAAGAACTTTTAGCTTACAAAGAACCTATGGTACTAACCATGCAGATGTTGAACCCTTGACGAAGAAGGATGCTAATACTATTAAGGATATTTGGGGTGGCTGGACTTGGACAAGACGAGCAGTAGTGGTTGAGATAGATGGTTACGTTCTGGCAGGCTCCTTAGCAGCTATGCCTCATGCAGGAGTTGATTCAAAACCCGCAGTCAAATACGTAAGCAGACGTAGTGGCGGCTATGGCTGGGGCCAGAATCTGGACGAGGTTAAGAATAATGGGGTAAGTGGTGTATTAGATCTGCACTTTAAGAAAAGCAAGACTCATGGTACAAATAAAGTTAATTATAAGCACCAAGACATGGTAAATAAAGCGGCAAAATACATAGATAATAATTACTAAAAATGCTCTTAAAAAGATCTGCAATTGGAAATGGGATTCCTATTGTGGATCTTTTTTTGTTACGTTTTTCACGGAATTTTGAACGGTAACAAATATTGTAACAACTGGTATTTTTAATGAAAATATGATATATTATTTGATAGATATTATCCGAACAAAGCTTGGAAACTAAAGTGTTAATATGTTTGGTACAAATGCATGGAGGACTAATAATGAATGAAAGAGTGAACAATCCGATACTGCCAGGATTTTACCCAGATCCATCGATATGCAGAGTGGGAGAGGATTATTATTTGGTTACATCAACCTTTGCCTATTTTCCGGGAGTGCCAATCTTACACAGTCGGGATCTTGTCAATTGGGAACAGATAGGTAATATCTTAGATCGTGAAGAGCAGATTAACCTCACAGGAGCGCCACATTCACAGGGTATATATGCCCCTACACTCCGCTATCATGAGGGAACTTTTTATATGATTACGACAAATACCACAAATGGAATGGGCAACTTCATCGTAACGGCAGAAAATCCGGCGGGACCCTGGTCAAATCCTTATATTTTAGAGGGAGCAGAGGGTATTGATCCCTCACTATTCTTCGATGATGATGGAAGATGCTATTATACAGGAACTAAGGATCGCAGGGAAGGTGCTAAGTTTTACGGTGATAATGAAATTTGGCTTCAGGAGCTAGATCTAAAAAGTATGAAACTAATCGGAGAATCCTATGCACTGTGGCATGGAGCACTAGAGAATGTGGAATGGCCGGAGGGCCCGCATTTATATAAAAAAGACGGTATGTATTATTTGATGATTGCAGAAGCAGGTACCTCGCATGCACATGCAGTAACCATTGCAGCCAGTAATAATCTTAGAGAACCATTTCACGGTTATCCGTGTAATCCGATTCTTACTCACAGGCATCTTGGTATGGATTACCCGATAGTTAACGTAGGGCATGGGGATTTGGTGGAGACGCAGAACGGGGAATGGTACATGGTGGTCTTGGCATCACGTCCTTATGGTGGATACTATCGCAACCTCGGTAGAGAGACCTTCCTTGTACCTGTCACATGGGAAAATGGATGGCCGGTAATGAATAAGGGAATAGGTCTTGTGGAGAGAGAAATTAACATGCCAAACTTAACTCCAGCTCCTGTAGCTGAGTTACCTGATACCCATGATTTTGAATGTGATCGTCTACCTCTACATTTTATATATCTCAGAAACCCTAATATGGAAAACTACAGTTTGGATGTGCGTAAAGGATTCTTAAGGATAAAGCTTGCTCCTGAGAAGTTATCTGAACTAGCTAGTCCTAGCTATGTTGGCATAAGACAGACCGGAATGAGTTTTATCTTTGAAGCTAAGATGGAGTTCCTGCCGATTAGCAAGGACGAAGAGGCTGGTATCGTAATAATTCAAAGCAACTCATACCATTACCGCTTAGTCAGTACGATAGATAAGGGAATACAAGTACTTCAGTTGATCCGCTGCTTTAAGGGAGATGAAGAGGTGCTTACACAGGTACAGTTAGCAGATACTGGTAAAAGTGGAGATGGGATATGCCTTCGTATTACGGCGGAGAGGCAGGATCTGAGATTTGCATTCAGCTTTGACGGTAAAAGCTATCAGATTATTAAGGCAGGGGTGGATGCTAGAATGCTCAGCACAGATGTTGCCGGAGGCTTTGTTGGTAATACCATGGGATTATACTGCTCCAGTAATGGAGAGAATAGTACAAACTTCGCTGACTTTGATTGGGTGAGCTATAGGAACATGTAGTAACTCTATAATAAGATCTACTAATATGGTTAAAAAAAGGGTGTATTGTGTCCTGGCTAAAAGTTAGTAACACAACACACCCTTATATAGTGATTTAATTGGGAGTTAAGATCCTACAGCGATAGAGATTCTTGAATTCTGTCGGAGTACATTCCTTGAATACTTTGAACACTCTGTTAAAAGTCGAAATGCTTGAAAAGCCGGAGCGGAGAGCTATCTCGGTTATGGATAGGCTGGGATTTAAGAGATATTTCTCTGCCTCCTTAACACGGCGCTGGTTTAGATATTCATAATAGGACATATTAGTAAACTGTTTGAACAACCTCGAAAAGTGGAATTTACTGAATCCTGCTATACCTGCAATTGTCTCAAGGGATAATTCATCCATATAGTTGTTGTTGATATATTCGAAAATAAGATTGAATTTATCAATATATTCTTTTTGCTTATTGACCTTGACATCAGGAAAAAGGTTCTCGGTATTCATGTACTTACGACCCATCAGAACAAACATCTGAATGATCAGGGCATAGATTGATGCTTCCCTCAGATTGTTATTGCTGATATATTCGGAGGTAATCTCATCATAAAGATTATGAAACTGAGTAAGTATATCTGGTGCCGTTTGTTTGTTCATAAGTCTTGGCTGATTTAGTATGGACACAATATTTGAGAAGCCCTTAAGATTACTAATTAGGGAGAAATCAAAAAGCAGGATACGTCTAACGCCTTCCTGCGGTGCGACCAGTTCGTGAAGCTCACCGGGGGGTATGATTAAGACATCTCCTTCATTGAGCAAATAATTTGTTTTACCAATTACTATGGTATAGGTATTTGTTACAGGCATAATTATCTCGATTGCTGTATGCCAGTGCATCGAATAATTGTCTGTCTCGTGGTTTATATGTAACAGAATGGAGGAATCATTCTGATAATCTACCTTCTCATAGATACCATCCATAATTCTCATAGTAATAACCATGCCTTTCTTCAAAATCTACAAGTTTATAACTTGACATTGAATTGACTTGTACTTCTCAAAACCTGTAAATTCTAGGTATTTTCTATACTGTATTTGATTTACTTTATTAGAACTTTAGACTATAATATGTTTCATAAGGGCATTTGCGTATACAGAGTGCACAATGAAGCTCATATGGTATTTACAGTGGCAATACATCAAAATGGATAAGTAAATATTGCTATTGTAAAAATAACCAAACATATCGTCTATATTGTATAACTTATTGAATACATTGGTAATACAAGCTGTTTACATATTGCTTTTTATTGGCAAAATCGTTATATTTATGTATGAACTATTGTAATACATCCAACACATTTTGTAAACCATTTATACATAAAGGTAGCAAAAAGTACCATTTTGCAAGGGCTTTACACAAGAATCGCAATAGATGATAGGAATATCGCAAGATATGATAAGTCAAATTATATTAAATGATATAGACTAGTATTATGGTGAGAAAATTTGCAACTATGTAATAAAATATATGCAATATGTACAAAGAAGGAAGGAACCTGTTATGTCAGTGATGTCGATTTTTAAAAAGAAAAGCTTCTACATTATACTCGTACTTGTATTGGCGGTCGGGGGATACTCAATTTATGTTAAAATTATGAATGATCGCTTTGAGGCGAAGAATCAGAATCTTAATGTATCTGCATCAGAAGCAAAGGGAGATACAAACAGGCATACTTATAGTGAATACCTTGAAGAACACAAGGATGCTAAGAGGCCTAATCATGAAGTGGCTGTTGATTTGATGAGCTATTCAGCAGCAGATAAGGTAGACGAGTACGATGTATATGAGGGAAAAGAAAAAGTACTGGTGACTCAGGAGAAGGGTTATGTTGAATATACTGTCAATGTTCCCGAAGCTGGCATGTACAATATTCAGTTTGATTATTTCCCTATCAAATCAAAGGGAATCGATATTGAGAGAGCTTTGTACATTAATGGGGAGATACCATTCACAGGAGCAGATACACTTACCTTTACAAGAGTGTGGGGTGACCGCGGCGAAATTAGAATGGACAACAGGGGAAATGAAATTCGCCCTAGCCAAACCGAACTACCACGTTGGGAGAGTACATATATAAAGGACTATATGGGTTATTTCGTTGAACCCTATCAGTTTTACTTTAATGAAGGTGAAAATGTGATTCGCTTGGAGGCTACCAGTGAGCCTTTTGCGATTGCTAACTTTGTAATTGATCAACACGTAGCAATCCAAAATTATGATGAGTACATATCTAATTATGATTTAAGCAATTACGAGAATACAGATTTAGATTTCAAAATGAAGATACAGGGTGAAGATGCGGAATTCAAATCTTCGCCGACTTTGTATGCGATTTTTGATCGTGCATCCTCCAATACGGAGCCATATAGTGCATCGAAGATTAAGTTTAATGCCGTTGGTGGAGAGGCATGGAGGGTAGCAGGGCAATGGATAGAATGGGAATATGAGGTACCCGAGGATGGATTATATAATATTTCCTTTAAGGCAAAACAGAATTATAATAGAGGCATGGTATCGACCCGTAAGGTTTATATAGACGGAACTTCTCCGTTTGATACTGCATCCAAAATCGAGTTTAAATATAGTACAGGATGGGAACTAACCACTCTTGATGATGAAGAGGGTAATCCATATCCTATTCCGCTCACGAAAGGTAAACACGTAATTCGATTGGAGGTTACGCTCGGCGAGCTTGGAAGTATTTTAAATCGTATAGAGGACAGCGTTTATCGCCTGAACACAATATATCGTAAAATTCTTGTGTTGACAGGAAGTAGACCAGATCCCTACAGAGATTATCATATAGATCAGGTTTATCCAGATGTTATGATAGATATGCAGAAGGAAGTCGATTATCTTAACGAGACCATAGACCAACTGATAGAATACTCAGGTCAGAAGGGATCTGACACCGCAGTAGCATCTAATATTGTAGGACAGCTTAAGAGATTTATTAAGAACCCAGATAGTATACCAAGAACCCTGGAAGGCTTTCAAATAAATATCAGCTCCTTAGGAACAACTATTTTAAATTTAAGTAGTTCTCAGCTGGATATTGATTATATCTATATTAATGCTGCAGAAGCTAAGCTTCCGGATGTTAGTGAAACCTTTTTTGGAAAGGTAGCTCATGAATTAAAATCCTTTACAGCTTCATTTTTTGAGGATTACTCGACGATAGGCAGCTATTATGACGGTGAGTCAGTAGAGGTGTGGCTTCTTTCTGGACGTGATCAGTCAACCATATTAAAGAATATGATTGATGAGATATTTACACCAACTTATGGTATTGGTGTTAATGTTAAATTGATTGACCAAGCTACTCTTCTTCCAGCAGTTGTTGCCGGAACCGGTCCGGATGTAGCTCTAACAGTAGCGGGCAATGTACCGGTAGACTATGCACTTCGAGATGCAGCAGTGGACTTGACTCAATTTGAAGATTTTGATGAAGTTGCATCAGAATTCTATGATAGTTCATTTACACCTTATAAATATGAGGGCGGAGTCTATGGACTTCCAGAAACACAGAATTTTAATGTTATGTTCTACCGCACCGATATCCTTGGTGATGAACTAGGACTTAAGCTTCCCGAAGAGTTACCCCAGACCTGGGATGAGGTAATCAATTTACTTCCTGTATTACAAAAGCATAATATGCACTTTGCCATGCCTTCAACAGATAGAGTGATTAACGGATTGAGAGCTCCTGACACCTCAGGTATGATGGCAATGCATTTCCAGAATGGGGGAAGATTATATACAGAGGATCAAAAGAAGACTACTCTCGACGATGAGAATTCTGTCGAAGCATTCGAAAAATATACTCAGTTTTATACACACTATGGATTGATTCAATTGTATGATTTTGTTAACCGATTCCGCGCTGGAGAAATGCCGATTGGTGTCGTAGACTACAATTACTTTAATACCTTAAGTGTATTTGCACCTGAAATACGAGGGCTTTGGGATTTTGCACTTATCCCTGGTACTATGCAGGAGGATGGTTCTATTGACCGTTCGGTTTCCGCTTGGGGTAATGCATCAGTACTGCTTAAAGATGCGGACAATTATGAAGCAGCATGGACCTTCTTAAAATGGTGGGCAAGTTCAGAGACCAATGTTCGCTTTGGCCAAGAGCTGGAAAGCATTATGGGTTCCTCAGCTAGATATGCCACTGCAAATACAGTTGCCTTTGATCAGCTTGCATGGAGCAATGAAAATGCCGAAATCCTTAGGGAGCAATGGAAATGGGTTATTGGAACACCAAATGTCGCTGGTGGGTATTCAACAATTCGTCATATGATTAATGCCTTCCGAAAGGTAACCTATGGTCAAGAGGACCCTAGAGAGACATTACTGGATTACACCAGAACAATTAACGATGAGATAACATATAAGCGTAAGGAGCTTGGCTTGGACTATTAAGATGCATTCAGGAAGAGAGGTAAGTTTTATGAGTTCTAATATGGATAAGTGGAAAGAACGAAAGAAAAGAGAATTCTCATATACCCTAAAGAGCATATGGAAAAGCCGGGTACAATATGGATTTCTTGCACCTTACGCAATACTTTTCTTTATATTTTTTGTAGCGCCCGTAGTAATATCGGTTTTTTACAGCTTTACTTATTACAATGTTTTATCCCCACCTAAATTTATCTGGTTACAGAATTATATTAACCTAATTCTTGCAGATGATGTATTCCTTATATCAGTTCAGAACACATTCCTGCTGGCAGTAATAACGGGACCACTTGGATATATTATGTCATTCTTATTTGCGTGGCTAATCCATGAGTTACCAAGACATTTAAGATCGGTCTTTGTATTGATATTCTATGCCCCAACAATTGCAGCCAATCTATTTATGATATTTGGAACCTTTTTCAGCAGTGATGCCTATGGATGGGCGAATGCAGCCCTTATTGATTGGGGACTCAGTACAAGGATTATATTTTGGCTAACAGATCCTAAATATATGATGATGGTAGTCATCATCGTTGTAGTGTGGATGAGTCTTGGTAGTGGGTTCTTAGCCTTTATCGCAGGTTTACAGACAATCGGCGTGGATCAATATGAAGCAGGATATGTTGACGGTATAAAGAACCGTTGGCAGGAGCTATGGTTCATCACCCTACCGAACATGAAGCCAATGCTTTTATTTGGTGCTGTTATGGCTATTACACAATCATTTAGTGTAGGTGAGGTTGCCAATGCACTCTGCGGCTTCCCTAGTACCGATTATGCTGCTAATACAGTTGTAACACACTTGATGGACTATGGATCAATCCGATTTGATATGGGCTATGCATCAGCGATTGCAACGATATTATTTCTAGTAATGATATTATCGAAAAAGGGTGCCGCCGCCTTATTAAACAAAGTAGGTACCTGATAATTGCAGATAAAGTATGAGTAAGGGAGATATGATTTCATATGAGCAAATTAAAAAAAAGAAAACCAAATAGGTCGAGGATCGGTGATGTTTTTGTTATCATTGTACTATTAGCATTTGGATGGTTCTTTCTCTTTCCTTTGTTATTTACAATCAACAATGCATTCAAACCGTTAGATGAGATATTCCTCTTCCCTCCTAAGCTATGGGTAAAAAATCCGACCTTAGATAACTTTGCAGATCTGTTTGTCTTAATGGGCAGGACCTGGGTACCATTTTCCAGATACATATTTAATACGGTATTTATTACTGTCGTGGGTACCTTGGGGCATTTGCTCTGTGCTTCCATGGCAGCCTATGTTCTTTCAAAATATAAATTTCCGGGTAGTAAAGCATTCTTTACTATTGTTGTAACCGCCTTAATGTTTACACCACAGGTCATGCAGATTCCCAATTACCTTATCATGACAAAGCTGCGATGGGTTGATAGCTATCTGGCAATCGTAGTGCCAGCCTTTGCACTTCCGCTAGGATTATTCCTGATGAAGCAGTTTATGGAACAGATTCCTGACGCTCTTATTGAAGCTGCCAAGGTGGATGGAGCCAAGGAGGTCCGTATTTACTTCCGAATTGTTATGCCTCTGGTTAAGCCGGCTTCCTTAACCCTTGCAATTTTCTCTATTCAGGGATTATGGAACACAAGGGCATCTAATTTTATATATAGTGAGGAACTAAAGACTTTACCATATGCACTTGCACAGATTGTTAGCGGTGGTACAATAGCAAGAGCCGGTGTTTCCGCAGCTGTTGCGATGGTGCTAATGATTGTACCATTGTTATTCTTTATCTTTGCACAGAGTAATATTATTGAAACTATGGCCAGTTCAGGAATTAAGGAGTGAGGTGATTATATGATAAGAAAATCAAGGAAATGTTTGGTGTGTCTTATGCTGTTAATCATTGCACTAGGGCCAGCTTCCTATGTTTCAGCAGATACATTGAATTTTTATACATACAGTTTTGATTTCTTTGGCAATGAATTAGAGTCTCCGGATGCCTACACGGCTGAGGATCTTCTTCTGGGATCTCACCTTGGTATCGGTGATTTTATGAATCCTTCAAGCCTCTATGTAAGGGATAATCTTATTTATATAGTTGACTCGGGGAATAATCGTATAGTTGTTGTTGATAAGAACTTTAAGCTCGAAAGGATTATTGACAAGGTAGTAATTGACGGGGCGGAGAGTACTTTACTGAACCCCATGGATATATTCGTTTCAGAAAATGGAGATATGTATATCTGTGATACCGATAACAATCGAATCCTGCATACCGATAAGGATCTAAACCTAATTAAGACTTATACTAAACCTGAGGATAGGACTATTCTAAGTGATGCTAACTTTTTACCAGAGAAATGTGTCGTGGATTCTGCAGGTAGGCTATATTTACTGGCCGGTAATGTAAATAAAGGCTTTATGGAGTTTGATATTAACGGAGTATTTACTAATTATATAGGTGCAAATGCTGTTAAGGCAACCTTTTTCCAGGTAATCCAGAAAAGGTTGATGACAAGAGAGCAGAGAAGCAGGATGGTATCCTTTGTACCGACAGAATACAGTAACCTTGCAATTGATCAGGAAAATTTCTTGTTTGCCACTACTACCACCTTTACTGATGGTGATTTAGAAAACCATACAGCCCACCCGATTCGTAAACTGAACTCCTTAGGACAGGATATCCTAGTTAAAAATGGATATGCAGATCCAATAGGTGATTTGTACTGGGGTAATGCAGGTGATGTCAGCGGCCCTTCTAGATTTGAGGATATAACAGCGATGGAGAATGATACTTATTTTGCCATCGATCGTAATAGGGGAAGAGTCTTCGGATACGATTTCCAAGGTAACATGCTCTATGCTTTTGGCGGATTAGGCAATAAGATGGGTTATTTTCTTTATCCGACATCAATAGAACATATGGGTAGTGATATTCTGGTGCTTGATAATAGAGCGTCTTCTGTTACAAGGTTTACATTAACAGAATATGGCTCGATGATTAATGATGGACTTTCATTGTATAAAGACGGTCGATATGCAGAATCTGCTGAATACTGGAAACAGGCTATGCATCTAAATGGAAATTACGACCTGGCATATATAGGCATAGGACGTGCGTTACTTCGTCAGAATGAATATAAGGAAGCGATGAGATATTTTGAGGTTAAGCGTGACACAAACAACTATTCAAAAGCGTTTGCAGAATATCGTAAGGAATGGGTTGAAGCAAATATTACCAAGCTTATCATAGGTGTGGTTATCCTTATACTTTTGCCTAGTCTGATAAAGGTTACTAAGAAGATTGTCAAAGGAGGTGCACGGAAAGAATGAGTATAAAAACAGCATTTCAAAAAGATAGAATTATGCACCTTTTAAAATCATTAAAGTTTAGCCTACATGTAATTTTAAGGCCATTCGACGGTTTCTGGGATCTGACACATGAAAAGCGAGGTTCTGTAGGAGCGGCAAATGTTATTCTTTTACTGGTAGTACTTACGCAGGTTTGGACATGGACCTATTCCAGTTTTCCAATCTACTTTCCACAATGGGAGTATTTCAATTTGTTCATGCGGATTTTACCCTCAGTGATATTATTCCTTACCTGGTGTATTGCTAACTGGAGTTTGACCACTTTGATGGATGGTAAGGGCAAACTTAGTGAAATTTATATGGCTACAGCGTATGCACTGACTCCTTATGTATTGATAAATATTCCATTAATATTCCTAACCTATGTTATTACTAATGATGAATATACATATTATGATATATTTTATAAATTATCTATGATATGGTGCGTTATCCTTGTTCTTGCAGCGATGATGATGATTCATGATTTTACAATAGGTAAAGCGATATTTTCAAGCTTGAGCACTATTGTTGCAATGATGATAATTATTTTCCTGATTGTAATGTTCTTCAGTTTGATTACACAGAGCTTCGGATATTTTGTATCTCTTTACAAAGAAGCCGCATTCAGACTCTATTAGTCAATACATGGAAGGGAGGAGAT